>CAYFVF010000033.1:0-12918 GCA_964346335.1 uncultured Hyphomicrobiaceae bacterium | reverse complement strand
CGATCGACGCGCCGTCCGCCGCCTTCAAAAGCGCGAAAGCTGCGCGCGTGACCCGGATCGTGCCCCACAGGTGCGGGTTCAGCACGCTTTCCCAGTCGGCATCTTCCATGTGGCGGAAATCGGCGCGCAGAATGTTCCCCGCATTGTTGACGAGCACATGCAGCTTGCCGTGCGCCTGCTCGATGTCAGCGAAGACCCGCGCTATGGACTCGGCGTCGGTGACGTCCAGCACCGCGTGGGACGCGCGCCCGCCTTCGGCCTGGATCGCCTCCGCGCCAGCTTGCGCGCCCGCCTCGTCACGGTCGCTCACGATGACATGCGCGCCTTCCGCGGCGAACAGCTTCGACATAGCCAGCCCGAGGCCGCCGGCCGCCCCGGTCACGAGCGCAATACGGTCTGCAAGACGCTCCACGGTGGTCTCCCCTTCGCGACTGATGCCTTGAGCGTGTGCGCAAACATGTCGCGGTCCGCCCCCAAAAGGCAAGCACGATTCGCGAAGCGTTTTTCAGGCGCGCTCGTCCTTCGGCGATTCCATCACAACGTAAGATGTGATCGCGGTGACTTGCGGCAGCGTCCCCAGCACGTCAGTGTGAAAGACCTTGTAGGCGGCAAGATCGGCGACCTCAACGCGCAGCAGGTATTCGATGGTGCCGGTCACGTTGTGGCACTCCAGCACCTCGGGCGCGGTCGCGATCGATCGCTCGAACGCCTCCTGCGCCGCCTTGGAGTGGTCGGACAGCCCCACCGCCACATAGGCCACGAAACCCTTGCCCAGCGCGGCGCGATCCAGCACGGCGCGGTAGCCGCGGATCACGCCCCGGCGCTCCAGCTCCTGCACCCGGCGCAGACAGGCTGACGAGGACAGCCCGACGCGCTTCGCCAGCTCGGTGTTGCTGACCCGGCCGTCGCGCTCAAGCTCGTGCAATATTTTTTCGTCAGTGGTGTCCAGTTCCATCATGCGTTGCGCAAAAATCTCGGTGAGAGGACAAAAAGCAATAAACCTGCGCTCAGGATCGCATATCCTTGTGCGATAAGCGACGGGAATGGATGACCACCATGAATATCGAGATCATCACGGCTTTGATTGCCTTCGCGTTTGCGTCCTCGATCACGCCGGGGCCGAACAACCTGATGCTGCTGGCCTCGGGCGCGAATTACGGGCTGCGCCGCACGGTTCCGCACATGCTCGGCGTGAGCCTGGGTCATGCCTTCTTGATCTTCCTTGTCGGCGCCGGTCTGATGGGCGTGTTCGACGCTTATCCGGTCGCTTACACGATTCTCAAGGTGGTGAGCGTTATCTATCTGCTCTACCTTACGTGGAAAATCGTGAATGCGGGCGCGCCACGCGGGCAGAGCGGCTCGGGCCGGCCGCTGACCTTCCTTCAGGCCGCCGCGTTCCAGTGGGTCAACCCAAAGGGCTGGGCCATGGCGCTGACGGCGATCAGCGTTTATCTGCCCGCGCCGGGGCTGGAGGGCGTCATGCTGGTCGCGCTGGTGTTCGCGCTGATCAACTTGCCGTCGGTGAGCTGCTGGGCGGTGCTGGGCAAACAGGCGCAACGCGTGCTGACCAACCCGATCCGGCTGCGCGTCTTCAACATCACCATGGGCGTGTTGCTGCTCGGCTCGCTGTACCCGGTGCTGGCGTGGTGACGGCGGCGGGTTATTCCGCCGCCTGCGCTGAGGGCCGCTGGACCTTCTCGCGCATGGTGACGAGTTCTTCCGCCGCGGACGGATGCAGAGCCATGGTCGCGTCGAAATCCGCTTTGGTCGCGCCCAGCCGCATCGGGATCGCCGCGATCTGCGCCATCTCCGCGGCATCCGGCCCGATGATGTGAACGCCGAGCACGCAGTCCGAGACCTGATCGACGATCAGCTTCATCACCATGTATTCGTCGCGCCCGGACAGCGTGTGCTTCATGGGCCTAAACCGCGCCATGTAGATGTCGACGCCGGTCTCGCGCTCACGCGCTTGCGCTTCCGTCAGCCCGACAGTGCCGATCTCCGGCTGGGAGAAGACAGCCGTCGGGATGTAGCTGTGATCGACCTCTTGCGGATTGTCCTTGAAGACGGTCTCGATGAAGCGCACGCCCTCGTCGATCGCCACAGGCGTCAGCGCGACGCGATGGGTCACATCCCCTATGGCGTAGGTGTGCGGGACGGATGAGCGCGAGTATTCGTCAACGACGACATAGCCGTTCCAGCCGCGCTCCACGCCGATATCGGCAAGGCCGAGCCCCTCGGTGTTCGGCACCCGGCCGGTCGCGAACATCACCAGGTCCGTCTCGATCGTGCCGCCGCCGCGCAGCCGCGCGAGATACGCCTCGCCGTCAGGCTCAACCGAGTCGATGTCCGAGTGCGTGAGAATGTCGATACCCTTTTTGCGCATCTCGTCCGCGCAGGCGCCGCGCATATCGTCATCAAAGCCGCGCAGGATCTGGTCGCCGCGATAGATGAGCTTCACCTCCGCCCCAAGCCCCGCGAAGATCCCCGCGAACTCCACCGCGATATAGCCGCCTCCGACGATCAGGATGCGCTTCGGCAACCCGGGCAGGTGAAACGCCTCATCCGAGGTGATGCCGTGCTCCGAGCCGGGGATGTCGGGGATGTAGGGCCGCCCGCCCGTGGCGATCAGGATCGTTTCGGCGGTGACCTCGCGGCCGTCGGCTTTCAGTCGAATGGTGTGCGGGCCGGCAAGCTCGGCGCGGCTTTGTATCAGTTGCGCTCCGGCGCGCTCCAGGTTGCGGATGTATGCGGCGTTCAGCCGGTCGATCTCGCGATCCTTGTTGGCGATCAGCATGGGCCAGTCGAAGCGCCGGTTTTCCACGCTCCAGCCGAAGCCCGCGGCATCCTCGATCGCCTTGCCGAACTGGCTGGCATAGACCAGCAGCTTTTTCGGCACGCATCCGCGGATGACACAGGTTCCGCCCACGCGGTCTTCCTCGGCGATGCCGACACGCTTGCCAAGTTGGGCGGCCAAACGCGCCGCGCGCACGCCGCCGGAGCCTGCGCCGATGACGAACAGGTCGTAGTCATATTCGCTCATGCCGTCTTAACCCGCCTATTGGCCGTTTTCAGTATGTGAAGGGTCTGCCTCGATGACCCGCACGCCATCAGGTCCGGCGATCAATGCCGCATCGGCGATGCCGATGAACAGCCCGTGCTCGATCACGCCGGGGATCATCGCCAGCATGTCGGCGAGCAACGCCGGGTCCGGGATCGCGCCAAACGCGCAATCGGCGATGAAATGGCCGCCGTCGGTGCGGAACATGCCCTCCGGGCTTTCGCGCAGCCGGACAGCGCCGGTGCAGCCCGCCTCGCGCCCGACCATCTCGATCATCCGCAGGGTGAATTGAGCGCCGAACGGCTCGACCTCGACGGGCAGGGGGAAGGCCCCCAGTTTGCTGACCAGCTTGCTGTCGTCCGCGACGATAACAATGCGCTGTGAGGCCATCGCCACGATTTTCTCGCGCAGCAGCGCGCCGCCACCGCCCTTGATGAGATCGAGCGATGGCCCGACCTCGTCCGCGCCGTCCACCGTCAGGTCCAACTCGCCCAGCGTATCGAGGTCCGCGAGTGGCACGCCAAGCCCTTCGGCCTGCGCCTGGGTCGCGCGGGAGGTTGCCACGCACGTGATCTCAAGCCCGTCACGCACGCGCGCGCCCAGCCCTTCGATGAAGGCCGCGGCGGTGGAGCCCGTGCCGAGCCCGAGCGTCATGCCAGGCTCGACAAGTTCCAGCGCAGCCGCTGCCGCCTCGCGCTTGCGGTCGTTGCCGTCGCTCATCCTCAACGGTCCAGTTCGGCCATCATGATGTATTTCATCTCGACGAACTCTTCCGTGCCGTGATGCGAGCCTTCGCGGCCAAGACCGGATTCCTTGACGCCGCCGAACGGTGCGACCTCGGTGGAGATGACGCCCGCATTTACGCCGACCATGCCGTATTCCAGGCCCTCGGAGACGCGCCAGGCGCGGCCCAGATCGCGGGTGTAAAAGTACGATGCGAGGCCGGAGGGCGTATCATTCGCGGTGGCGATTGCCTCGTCCTCGGTTTGGAAGCGGAACAAGCCCGCCACCGGGCCGAAGGTTTCCTCGTTGGCCAGTTGCATCTCGCTGGTGACCCCGGTCAAAACGGTCGGCTCGTAGAACGTGCGCCCGAGCGAATGCCGCTTGCCGCCTGTCACGACCTTGGCGCCCTTTTCCAATGCGTCGGCCACATGCGCCTCGACCTTCGCGAGCGCTTGCTCGTTGATGAGCGGACCCTGCATGACGTCCGCTTCCGTCGCGCGGCCAACCTTCATATCGCGGACCCTGGCGGCGAGTTTCTCCGCGAACGCGTCATAGACGCCGTCCTGCACGAGGATGCGGTTGGCGCACACGCAGGTCTGGCCGGTGTTGCGGTATTTCGAGGCGATTGCCCCTTCGACGGCACGGTCGAGATCGGCATCGTCGAACACGATGAACGGCGCGTTGCCGCCAAGCTCCAGCGACACCTTCTTGAGCGTGCCCGCGGATTGCTCCATCAACAGCTTGCCGACACGCGTCGAGCCGGTGAAGCCGATGCCGCGCACGAGCGGATTCGACGTCATCTCTTCGCCGATCGCCGCGGCGCCTTCGGTGTCGCTCGTGACCATGTTCATCACGCCGGCGGGCAAGCCAGCTTCGGCCGCCAGTTGCATCAGCGCGAGGGCTGTCAGCGGGGTGTCCGGCGCGGGCTTCAACACGACGGTGCAGCCAACCGCGATCGCCGGGGCGACCTTGCGCGTGATCATCGCCAGCGGGAAATTCCACGGCGTGATCGCGGCGACGACGCCCAGCGGCTGCTTGATGACCAGCACACGCGCGTCCTTGCGCGGGGAGGGGATGGTCTCGCCATAGACGCGCTTGGCTTCCTCGGCGAAAAACTCGATGAACGATGCGCCGTAGGCGACTTCGCCGCGCGCCTCGAACAGCGGCTTGCCTTGCTCCGCGCTCATCAGATGGGCGAGTTCTTCCGCGTGCGCCTGCACCAGCTCAAACCAGCGGCGCAGCGCCGCCCCGCGCTCCTTCGCCAGCATCGCCGCCCAGCCGGGGAACGCGGCATGCGCGGCGTCGATCGCCGCCGAGGTTTCCGCCGCGCCGAAGTTGGGCACGCGCGCCAGTTCCTCGCCCGTGGCGGGGTCGAGCACGGGAACGACCGGCTCGCCGGTCCATTCGCCATTGACGTAACACTGCTGGCGCACCAAGCTCTGCGCGATTTGATCCATTTCGTCCTCCTGTCGTTTCGTCGTGGTCGGGGGTGCCGCTTCGATCGCTGATCTGCCCGGTTTGCGGGCGCGCGGCGGCGCATCCCCTGTTTGTTTCAAACGCCCGATCTCGGGCCATGAGGTCATATGTCAGACATTCACCCAAGCACGGCTGGCCTTGCCGGCGCCACCATTGTCTTTGATCTCGACGGCACCATGATCCACACGGCGCCGGACCTCGTGCGCGCGACCAATCACGCGATGGTGGAGGCCGGGTTTCCGCCAGCCCCCGCCGAGATCATCATCCCTGCTGTTGGCGGAGGCGCTCGCGCGATGCTGACAGCCGCGCTTCATGCGGGTGGGCAGCCACCGGACCGGGTCGAACTGCAGCCTTTCATTGATGCATTCCTGCAGTATTACATTGCCAACATCGCCGAGGAAAGCCATCCGTTCCCCGGGCTGATCGACGCGCTCGATTATTTCGCCGCCGCGCGCTGCTTCATCGGCGTTTGCACTAACAAGCGCCATGCGAATGCGGCGCTGCTGCTGGAGACGCTCAAGCTGGACGGGTACTTCGGCGCGGTTCTCGGCGCTGACAGTCTCGAAGTGCGCAAGCCCCACCCGGATCACCTGCTAACCACCATCCTGCGCGCTGGCGGCGATCCGGCCCACGCGGTCATGGTCGGCGACAGCGCCCCGGATATCGAAGCCGCGCAGGCCGCGAAGGTGCCCGCGATCGCGGTGACGTATGGATATTCCGAGACGCCGGTGGCCAGCCTTGCGCCGGACCGGATTATCGACGACCTCGCCGTGCTGCCCGACACGGTGATTGCGCTGCTGGGCCGAACATAGCGGTTCGCGCGCGGTGCGCTCACGCGAAACGCTTGACCGGCTCTCATCCGGCGCACTAGATATCCTATCAAGCCGATGGGACCAGGGTCCCAACCGCGCTTTGGCCCGGCATATAGCACAAAAGGGCGCGTAGCTCAGCGGGAGAGCGTTCCGTTCACACCGGAAAGGTCACTGGTTCAATCCCAGTCGCGCCCACCATCCGCCGCCCCCCTCATGCGATCGTCGTATGGCGGAGCTTGTCACCGTTTCACCCATCTCTCACGACAGATTGAGTCGCGTTGTCGCGATTCTCTTGTAGAATTGAGCTTCGATCGTCGCTCCAAAAAAGGACAAAGATGGCATCAGCCGAAATGCCCGATTCAACCAATGCGCTGCTCAACAAGGTCGCGGGACTGTTCGGGGGGACAGCTCCGAATATTTATCGCGCCCTCGCGAAAAATCCTGCGGCGCTGCGCGCGTTCGTCGAAATGGAGCACTCGCTGGAGAACGACGGGCTCTTGACCGAGGGCGAGCAAGCCATTGTTGCGCTTGACGTTTCCGTGTTCAATGGCTGCAAGTATTGCAAGTCCTTCTTCGTCGGCGAGGCGCGCCGCCTTGGCATGGACGAAACCGCCATAAAGGCGATCTGCGCGGGAAAGGTGCCGGAGTCTGAACGTGAACGGGTGCTGGTTCACGGGGTGCGCCGGGTCATGCACACACATGGCCGGCTTGGCCGCGACGAGATCGCGGATTTCGAGGAAAAAGGGCTGTCGTCGGCCAAGCTGCTGGAAATCATCACGATCGTCTCGGGCTATACGCTCGCAACCTATACCAACAACCTGATGCGCACGCGGATCGACCCGGAATTTCGCCTCCAACCAGACGATCCGTGCAAGCCCGAGTGATTGCGCATCAACGCGCTGGCGTTATGGGGAGACTAAGCTCGAACGTGGTGCCGTGCGCGCCGGTCTCGCGCAGCCCCAGCGCGCCGCCGTGGTTTTGCGCGAGTTCTTGCGAGATAACCAGGCCAAGCCCGGTCTTGCCCGTATGAGTTGACCTGAGCTTTTCATCGAACAACTGGTCGACGATAGTCCGGGGAAGCCCTGGGCCATCATCCGTGATGACAATGACGACGCCGTCATCCCCGCTTTCGGTGGCCAACTTGATGGTCTGTGCCCCCGCGTCGAAGGCGTTGCGGCTCAGATTGAGCAGAATGCGATAGATCTGGTCGAAATCGGCATCAAGGATCGTGTTGCCTGCATCGCCGACGAGATCCACGGCGACGCTGCTGGCCTCAAG
Source organism: uncultured Hyphomicrobiaceae bacterium (assembly GCA_964346335.1). Classification (GTDB taxonomy): domain Bacteria; phylum Pseudomonadota; class Alphaproteobacteria; order Rhizobiales; family Rhodomicrobiaceae; genus Dichotomicrobium. The sequence goes on along the minus strand of CAYFVF010000033.1, from coordinate 5,568 downwards.
GCCAAGGGAATTGCGCAACTCATCCACGACGTCGATGAGCAGGAACCGCTCGTACTTCGGAGCGGAGGCACTGCTGTTTCCGGCGCTGAGGGCCTGGCGGCTCATGTGCAACGCGCGCTCTATGGCGCGGTTGATGGTGTCGGCGTTGCGGCGCACCATCTGATCGCTGTGTGCCAGAAGGCTGTCGCTCAGGAGTTGCGCAGTGGCGAGCGTGTTACGCAGGTCATGTGCGATCTTGCGGATCGAGCGGCCAAGATCGGCGAGCTGGTCCACCCGGCGGTCGCGGATCACGATCACGATCAACTCGTGGCCATCGTCATGCGTTAGCGTCGCGCGAATTTCCGCTGGAACAAGCGATCCGCACTTGCGCCGGCAGGACAGATCGCCGGAAACCCAGCGGCCCTTCGTGCGGATCGTCGTCATGAAATCGCGCAGGCGCGGGATCTCGTGCGGGTGGATGTCGTCTGGCCGGAGGCTGCACAACTCGTTCGGCTGATACCCGAGAAGGTCAATCGCCTCCTGGTTCGCTCCGATGAAATGCCCCGTCTCGCCGTCGACAACCGCGACCGCATCGAATAAGTTATCGAAAACCGCGTCCAGAAGACCGGCTTTATCCTGTTTCGTATCGACGTACAAAAGAGCGGCTCTCCCCTTGGCCCCTCGAAGCGATCAACCCCCTAGCTCATCAAGCGCGGAGGCTAAACGCCGCGCAACGCGAGTCATAGATGGCTGATGGGAAGCCTTGCAACTTTTGCCGCCGGTGTAAACATCGCTCCATGATATAATCGTAGCTGGGCGCGCCTGCTCGGCGCGGTTGCCAAATACGTGTCGAAGCCATGGCCTCAGATCAGGATCAGACCCAGCCGGCGCACCGGCGCATCCCATCCCCGCCGCCGTTCAGCGAAAACTACCTGGGCGAGTCGCGCAAGGTCGGCGTGGAGATCGAGTTTGCGACCGTCTCTGTCGGGCAGGCCGCTGAATGCGTTAAGGAGGTGTTTGGCGGGGAGATTGCTCGCGTGACCCCCCATAAATTCACCGTCAGCGGCACGACCCACGGGGACTTCGAGGTCGAGCTGGATTCGCAATATATCCACCGGTTGGAAGCGCCCGGCGAGTCGCCGTTCCTCTCGGACGAGTTGAACGAGTGGTCGCGTTGGTTCCAGACCTCGCTGGGCGAGGCCGTGGGGGAACTGGCTGCCGCGGTTATCCCGTGCGAGATCGTCTGTCCGCCGATGCCACTGGATGACCTTCATCTGCTTGACCGCACCATCGACGCGCTCACGCGGCGCGGCGCGACGGGCACGCGCGAGAACCCGCTCTATGCCTTTGGCGCCCAGCTCAACCCCGACATCGCGCGGAACAAGGCCGACTACGTCACCTCCGTGCTGAAGGCGTATCTGCTGCTATCTCCCTGGCTGCGCGAGGTGATCGCGGTGGACATGACGCGGCGTGTGTTCGCCTTCGCCGATCCCTTTCCGCGCGCCTATGTGCGGCTTGTCACCTCGCCGGAATACTGGCCGGACTTCACCACGCTGATCGACGATTACCTGATGCACAATCCGACCCGCAACCGCGAGCTGGACATGCTGCCGCTGTTCGCGTGGCTGGATGAGGCGCGCGTGCGCGCCAGTGTGCCGGATGCGCGCGTCAAGAGCCGGCCGACCTTCCATTACCGGCTGCCGGATGCGAATTTCGGGATTGCGGAGTGGACCATCACCGGGGAGTGGAACCGCTGGTGCGAGGTTGAGCGGCTGGCCGCCGACACAGACAAGCTGCGCATGGTCTGCGATGCGTTTGCCGAGCATGAGCGGCGGCTGTTCAGGGGCTGGTGGTCCCAGCGCGTCGCGGAGCTGCTGGACCTGCCCGGGCCGGGGCAGGTTTAAGCGAGGTCAACTCGCTCCAGAGAACAGGTCCGCCCGTTCGTCCAGCCGCCTGATGACCGTCGGCAGAGTATCGCTCATGTCTTCCGCGATCATGCCGGGGCCGATCTCGCGCGCCGTCTCGCCGTGGATCCAAACCCCGGCCATCGCCGCATCGAGCGCATCCATGCCCTGCGCGAGCAGTCCGGTAATGATGCCCGCGAGAACATCGCCGCTGCCGGCCGTGGCCAGCCACGGCGGCGCATTCTCGACGAGGCCGGCAACGCCGTTTGGCGCCGCGATGACCGTGTCCGGTCCTTTCAGCACGATGACGGCGCCGGATATCTCCGCGGCGGTGCGCGCGCGCTCCAGCTTTGAGGGCTCTTCCATGAGATCGGGGAAGATGCGGGCGAACTCGCCCTCGTGCGGGGTCAGGATGACGGGCTGTTCGCGGTACTTGATCTGGTCAAACAGCACCGACGGGTCGTCCTCGAACGCGGTCAGGCCATCTGCATCAATCACCGTGGCGGCGTGGTTGCCCAGCACGGCGATGACATTTTCCTGGGTCTCGACACTCACGCCGGCGCCGGGGCCAATCATCACGGCCGTGATGCGCGGGTCGGACACCAACTCCGCCAGCCCCTCAGGCCCGTCATACGCGTCGACCATCACGCTCGTGACCTGCGCGGCGTTGATGTAGAACGCGGATTTCGACGACGCGAGCGAAACCAGCCCCGCGCCCATGCGCAGCGCCGCGCGCGCGCCCAGCCGGGCTGCGCCGGTGCGCTCCATTTCGCCGGAGACCGCGACGGCATGGCCGCGATCATACTTGTGGCCAGTGAGTTTCAGCTGCGGATAATACTTCAGCCACAACTCGGGCTGATCGGAAAACGCGCGCGGACCGACCTCTTTCATAACCGACGCGGGAATGCCGATATCGACCGTGGTCACGCTGCCGCAGTAGAGCCGGCCGGGATAGAGCACCTGGCCCGTCTTGCGCCGGTAAAACGAGACGGTGCTGACCGCCTTGAAGGCCGTGCCGCGCACCTGCCCGGAGGTCGAGTCGATGCCTGTCGGGATGTCCACGGCCACGACCGGCAGATTTCGCTTTGTGACATCCTCGATCATTTGCGCGGGTATATCGCTTATATCGTCGCGCAGACCGGACCCAAAGATCGCATCAACGATAAGCTGAGCGCCATCAAGACAATCTGGCGTCATCGGCTCGATCGCTTCGTCCCAGCGCTTCGCCATCTCCTGCGATTCAGCCGGTAGCTTGTTCTTGTCGCCCAGCAGCGCCAAGCGAATGTGATAGCCGCGCTCGCGCAGGCGGCGCGCCGCTACGAACCCGTCTCCGCCGTTGCGTCCCGGGCCGCACAGAACGACGACCTTGGTGCCGCGCGCGAACCGCTTGACGACGTCTTCCGCGACGCCGTTGCCCGCATTTTCCATCAGGATGAGGCTCGACGTGCCGCTCTCCATGGCGAGCTTTTCGGCACGCATCATTTCTTCGGTGGTCAATAATTCCAGCACTTGTCAGCCCATGCGCTAATAGGAAAACGATCTCCAGGAAACCGGAGGGAAGCGCCTGCACCGGCGGCGGCCGTGCGAGCAGGGAACAGAGAACCAGGCGAAGCCTGCTTCGCGCAGTCCCGCGACGGCCTCACCCCATTGTGACGTACGGTGAGATGATCCGTCACAGGTTGCGCGAGCACACTAGGATCAATGCCCAGCCGCCGCAACATCTAAACACCGGCGACATAATCGCTTCCGTATGACCGCCCCGCGAGCAGGCGCGCGCCCTGCTGTTGATCACTATTTAAGCGGTTTGCCGAATTATTGTGCAGACTAGGTTGGAGGGGCAAAACCGGCCCCGCCCACACGCTGAGTTGGCGCGCGCAAGCGCATTTGGCATGGGTTGTGCTTCTCGGCAGTGGGAATTGCGGCGACCCTGGCATCGGCGGTTGGGATGCATTGCGGCGCGCCAGCCTGGAAACGCTAAGAGGACGCCAACATCATGAAGAAAATCGAGGCGATCATTAAGCCGTTCAAGCTCGACGAAGTGAAGGAAGCCCTCCAGGAAATGGGCTTGCAGGGGATTACGGTGACCGAGGCCAAGGGATTCGGCCGGCAAAAGGGGCATACGGAGCTTTATCGCGGCGCCGAATACGTGGTCGATTTTCTTCCGAAAGTGAAGGTGGAACTGGTGCTTGCGGACGATATGGTGGACAAGGCGCTGGAGACCATCCAAAGCGCCGCGCGCACGGGCCGGATCGGTGACGGCAAGATATTCGTCACAACCATTGATGATGCGATCCGCATCCGCACCGGCGAGACCGGGACCGACGCGCTGTAAGGCAGGGCCAAGCCGTTGGGCAAAATAATTCGAGTTACCGGCCGCGCTCGTGCGGCGGTTTTTTCAAGCCAACCCATCGTCATGAGAAGCAAAAAGGGAGTGTCATGGCAGACAAAACGGAAATCCTGAGACGTATCAAGGACGAGAGCGTCAAATTCGTGGACCTTCGCTTTTCCGATCCGCGCGGAAAAATGCAGCACGTCACGATGGATGCGAGCGCCTTCGACGACGACTCGTTCAGTGACGGCATCATGTTCGACGGCTCCTCGATCGCCGGGTGGAAAGACATCTCGCAGTCCGACATGACGCTGATGCCCGACCCTCAGAGCGCCTATGTCGACCCGTTCTTCGCCCAGTCCACGATGGTGCTGTTCTGCGACATCTTCGAGCCGACCACCGGCGAGCGCTACGAGCGTGACGCCCGCGGCACGGCGCGCAAGGCGGAAGCCTATCTCGAGCAGACCGGCGTTGGCGACAAGGCGTTCTTCGGCCCGGAGCCGGAGTTCTTCATTTTCGACGATGTGCGCTTTGCCGCAGATCCCTACAACTGCGGGTTCAAGCTGGACAGCATGGAACTGCCCACGAACATGGACACCGAGTACGAGATGGGGAACCTCGGCCACCGTCCGCGCACCAAGGGCGGCTATTTTCCGGTTCCTCCGGTGGACAGCGCGCAGGATATCCGCTCGGAGATGCTGAGCGTGCTGATGGACATGGGTGTGGACGTCGAGAAGCACCACCACGAAGTCGGCGCGGCGCAGCACGAGCTGGGCATCAAGTTCTCCACGCTGGTCGACGTCGCGGACCGCGTCCAGAAATACAAGTACGCCGTGCATAACGTCGCGCAGGCCTACGGCAAGACGGCGACCTTCATGCCCAAGCCGGTGTTCGGCGACAACGGCACCGGCATGCACGTGCACCAGTCGATCTGGCGCGGCTCCGAGCCGGTGTTTGCTGGCAGCCAATACGCCGACCTGTCGGAGACCTGCTTGTACTACATCGGCGGCATCCTCAAGCACGCGCGCGTCATCAACGCTTTCTCGAACCCGACGACCAACTCCTACAAGCGTCTGGTTCCGGGCTATGAGGCGCCGGTGCTGCTCGCCTATTCATCGCGCAACCGTTCGGCGTCCTGCCGTATCCCGCACGTGGCCAGCCCGAAGGGCAAGCGCGTCGAGATCCGCTTCCCGGACCCGTCGGCAAACCCGTATCTGGCGTTCTCGGCGATGCTGATGGCCGGCCTGGACGGCATCCAGAACCGCATTCATCCGGGCGACCCGATGGACAAGAACCTGTACGACCTGCCGCCGGCGGAGCTGGAAGGCATTCCGACCGTTTGCGGCTCGCTGCGTC
>CAYFVF010000032.1:0-13046 GCA_964346335.1 uncultured Hyphomicrobiaceae bacterium | reverse complement strand
TGAAATGCACGAGGTCGACCGACGCGTCCGAGCGCAGCAGGTTGCGCCAGGTGCGCTCACCGGCATGCGGCTCACCGCTGACCAGCAGCACGCGCAGGTTCTCACGCACGCCTTCCGCCTTCATCACGATGCGATTGTTCGCCTCCGTCAGTTCCCCCTCCACCGGGTCGAGCGCGACCTCCATGTAGGTCGGCCCGGCGCGCGTGAAGCGAAACGGCAGGCGAACCCGCTCGCCGGCTCCGACGCGCAGCGTCTCCGGGCCTTCGCCCTCGCGGCGCACGGTCAGCGTGGCGGTGCGCGGCTGGTCGTCCGCGCCGGTCTGCACGACCTCGATCTCCGCGGTCTGCGTGCTGCCCACAAGCCCGTAGCGAGGCGCTGTGTGGATTTTCACGTGCCGATCAAACTCGTCTTGCTCGCCCGTGAGCAATGCATGAACCGGCGCGCCGAAATCGACCTGCGCGGCATTCCGCGGGACGTCGTGGACCTGTCCGTCGGTGATCATGAACACGCCAGCCAGCCGCTCCGCCGGCACATCCGACATGCCGGTGTTCAGCGCGTCGAACAGGCGGGTTTCCTCGCGCTCCGCGTCGCCGCCCGGCCCGGCCCGCACAAAGCGGATATCGAGGTTCGGAATATCGTTGAGCCGCTCGGAGAGGTCCTGGCGGATCGCCTCGGTGCGCGTGGGCCGTCCAGCGATCTTCTGGCTACTCGACTCATCGACGACCACCACGGCGATGTTGCGCAGCGGCTCGCGCTCCTCCTGTTTGAGCATCGGGTTGGCCAGCGCCAGCAGCAGAAACGCCCCGGCAACGAGCCTGAGAAGCGCGCCGCGCTGGCGGCGCAGCAGATGGCCCACCACGGCCAGGGCCACTAACGCGCCCGCGCCGATCAGCACGGGTTCGGGCAGAAAGGGCGAAAATTCGATATTCCAGTTCATGCGTGGCTGACTTTCATCGTGCGCTGCCGGCTCACTGGCCGAGGCGTTCGAGCAGTGCGGGCAGATGCACCTGATCGGCCTTGTAGTTTCCCGTCAGCGCGTACATCACGATATTGACGCCCGTGCGATATGCCATCTCGCGTTGCACGTCGCCGCCGGGCACCACCGGGAACAGCGGCTGGCCATTGTCGTCGCGCGCCCATGCGCCGGCAAAGTCGTTGGACGTGATGATGATGGAGCTGACGCCGTCCGCGCGCACGGCTTGGCCGGGATCGTTGCTGCCAGAGCGTGCCTCGACCCATAGCGGGCCGCCGTCCCAGCGGCCGGGGAAGTTGTCGAGCAGATAGAATGATTTGGTGAGGACATGTTCGCTTGGCGCGGGCTCAACCCGCGGCAGATCGAGCCGCCCAATGAGCGTGGCCAGTCCCGTCTCGCCCGCGCCCTGGCCAATTCCCATTTCGTCGAAGGTGCGGCGATACTGGTCGCGCGTATCGAACAGGATCATCCCGCCCTGCTTCATGTAGGCGTCCACGCGCGCAAGCGTTTCGTCGCTGAGCTGGCCCGGCTCGCTCGGGACCGGCCAATAGATCAGCGGAAAGAACACCAATTCGTCGCGCGCGACGTCCAAGCCCACCGGCTCGGCGGGTTCGATCGCGGTGCGGCTCGCAAGAACGTTTGATAGCCCCTGAAGGCCCGCCTCGCTGATACTGTCGATCTGCGCGTCCCCGGTGCGTACATAGGCGAGGCGCGTGTCCAGCGCGCCCTTCATCGCCAGCGCCTCATCCCGCGTGTCGCTACCCTGCGCCCGCGCTTCGCCCGTCGTCATGACGAACGGCAGCGCCAGCACCAGCAGAACGGCCGCGGAGCTGCGCGCCAGCCGGCCGCCCGAGCGCAGGTTCATCAACAGGATGGCGAGGCTTTCGACGATGAACACGGCGAGCGCGGCCACGAACAGCCACGGCCCCAGGTCCAGTGTTTCAGCGGTTTGATAGACAGTCATTTGCGCCCCCGAGACGGGTTGCAAGGGTTGCAGCGCCGCGCCCTCGCGCATCACGTTGAGCGCCTGGGCGCCGCCAGCCGGACCGTACAGGCCGGGCGGGCGCTGAGGCCCCGGCGTGGCATCGGCGGCTTCGGCGGCGGGCAGCGGCTCGGCCGTGGGCGGCGGCGGCCCAAGCACGCCAAAGCCGTCCAGCACGCGGCGCGGCATCAGATACGCGTTATCCTGCGCTCCGGCGTCGCCCTCATCTACGTCGCTGGATGGGCCAGTGGAGTCGGCCATGGCAACGGTCCGGCGCAACATCTCCACGAAAGCGCCCGACAGCGGCAGATTCGACCAGTCGGAGTTCGCGGTGACGTGGAACATCACGATGCGTCCGTCGCCGCGCGCCCGCGCCGTCACGAGCGGTGTGCCATCTTCAAGCCGGACCCAGACCTGGGCGTCGCCCAGTCCACTTCCCGGATCGGCGAGCACCTGGCGCTCCACGGTGACATCCTCGGGGACCGCCATGCCGTTGAAGGGGCTGTCCTGGGGATAGGGCGCGAGCTTCTGTGGCTGGCTCCACGACAGGGCGCCGCCCAGTGCTCGGCCGCCCTGGCGCAGCGGTGCTGGCAGCAGTTGGTCGCCGCCGCGCTCAAGCCGCGGTCCGGCAAAGCGGATCAGCAGGCCGCCATCCTCGACCCAGTTCGTGAGTTGCGCCGCCGACCGGCCGACAAGCTGGCCAACATCGGACAGGATCAGCGCGGAGGGTGAGCGCTCAAGGACGTCTTCAACGGCATCGGTGATATTGCGCTCGGATAACGATATCACCTCGGCATAAGGATTGAGCGCCTTTTCGATGTAGTAAGTTGGCGAGAGCAGGGGTTGTGCCTCGCCCGTCGCCTCGCCCGTAATGATGCCGACTCGGCGCCAGCGCGCGCGGTCGTCGATGAGATGAACCGCGCCTGCCGAGGCCTCGCCGGCAACGCGCAACCGCGCGACATCGTTGCGCAACTCCAGCGGAAGCTCGAATGTCGTTTCTGTTGTCGTTGCGCCAGCCGCGAAGCTGAAATCGGCCTCCGCCAGCCGTTCGCCGCGCGCTGACAAGGCGTGAACCCGGCCCGCAACGGCCGCGCCGCCCGGGCGCAGGATCCGCGCGCGCAGGGACCGGTCCTCGCCGGTGAAGGCGTAAAGCGCCAGCGGCGTTTGATCGGCGGGATCGCCCAGCACCGTCACGCCCGCTCCGTCGGCCGCGGCGCGCAATGCAGCGGCGAGATTATCCGTTCCGGGATGCGCAAGCCCATCGCTGAGCCATACCACCTCGAAGGGGCCGTCAGGCAGCGTTTCGCTTAGCCGCTGGGCCAGCAGGCCGCGATCCGGCGCATGTGGCGCTGGCGAAAGGCTCGCCGCGCGCTCGCGCACATCAGCGGGTGTCGCCAGCGAGGCCGACCAGTTCGCGGTGATCCCCGCGCTCGGCGCCAGGACAACCGTCTGCCCATTGCGCTGCGCGGCGTCCAGCGCCTCGCCGATTGCGGCCTCGCGCGCGTCCCAGCGGCTGGCCGCGCCCCACCCGTTGTCAACGACCAGCAGCAATGGCGCACTGCCAGCGGTTTGCGCGCCGGGCGGGTTGAGCACCGGCCCCGATAACGCCAGAACCGCAAGCGTCACAAGCAGAATACGCAGCAATGTCAGCCACCAGGGGCTGCGCGCAGGCGTGCGCTCGCGCGACTGCAAGCCGGCCAGAAGTCGGGTGGCGGGGAACGTGATGCGCTGGGGCGTCGGCGGCGTGAAGCGCAGCAGCCACCAGATGAGCGGTATGGCGGACAGCCCCAGCAGCAGCCACGGATTTAGAAATGTCAGCGCGCCCAGACCCATGCCTCAGCCCTCCGCGCCGCCGATGGCCGTGGATCCCGCCTTGCCCTCGGCGCGCGCTGGCTTGGACCGGTAGTGCTTGTCGAGGCCGGCCATGCGTGTGTGCAGCGCAAGCAGCGTCTCTTCCGCCGGGCGATCGGTATGATGGCACAGGAAGGGCCATTGCAGCTTGCGCGCGAATGCCTCCAGTTCATTTCGATGCGCCAGCAGGCGGCCGCGGTATTGATCGCGCAACTCGCCCGCGCGTTCGGTGGTGATGCGCTCGCCTGTTTCGCTGGCCGTGAACTCCACGCGGCCGTCATAGGGCAGCGTTTCCTCGGCCGGATCGAGCACCTGAACGAGGTGGCCGTTGGCATGTTGGTCGGCGATGCGTTGCAGGCTGGCCTGGATTTCCGGAACGGGGTCGAGGAAGTCGCTGAAGACGAGGCAGTTGGCGAACCTGCCGACCCGCGCGACCGGAGGCAGGCTGGGCAGCGTGTCACCGCCCTGAAGCTGCTTGGTCAGCGCCACGGCCATCTTGTGAACGCCGTTGCGGCCCGTCGCCGGCGGGGTCAGCCCGAGCAGGCCGACGCGCTCGCCACCTTGCAGCAGCACTTCTGCCAGCGCGAAGCCCAGGATGATGGCGCGCTCGGACTTGGTCTGGGCGGCGAGGTGTGAGCGAAAAGCCATCGAGGCCGAGAGGTCCAGCCACAGCCAGACGGTATGCGCGGCCTCCCACTCGCGCTCGCGCACGAACAGGTGGTCCGAGCCGGCAGAGCGGCGCCAGTCAATGCTGGTCGCGGTGTCGGTCGACTCGTAATGACGGAACTGCCAGAAGGTTTCGCCCGGCCCCGGCCGGCGGCGGCCGTGAATCCCGTGGGCGACCGTGTGCGCGGCGCGGTTTGCCTCGATCAGCAGGGCAGGCAGGCGTGACGCCAGCGCGTGTGCCGTGTTTTCGAGGTTTTGCGGCGCAGGCGCAGGAACATGCTGCGGCATCGCTGGTTGTGAAACCCTGTTCAATTCAACAAGTCGGTCAGATCGCCGATCACGTCGTCGATCGAGACATCCTCCGCGCGCGCCGAGAACGACAAGGCCATGCGGTGGCGCAGGACAGGCCCCGCCAGCTCCGCGACGTCGTCGATCGACGGGGAAAGGCGGCCTTCCAGCAGTGCGCGGGCACGAATTGTCAGCATCATGGCCTGCGTGGCGCGCGGGCCCGGCCCCCAGACGACCATTTCGTTGATGCGGGGCAGCGCGTCGGGCGTGCCGGGGCGCGCCGCGCGCACGATCCGAAGGATGGCGTCGACGACCTTCTCGCCCACCGGCATCTCGCGGACCAGCCTTTGAATGGTCATCAACTCATCCGGCGTTATCACGGTCGATGCGCGCCGGCGCTCCGCGCCAGTCGTTGCAAGCAGCATCTGGCGTTCGGCGGCCTCGTCGGGATAATCGACGTTGATTTCCAGCAAGAAGCGGTCGAGCTGGGCCTCGGGCAGCGGATAGGTGCCTTCCTGCTCCAGCGGGTTCTGGGTGGCGAGGACATGGAACGGCGTCGGCAACTCGTGGCCCACGCCCGCGACCGTCACGTGGTGCTCCTGCATCGCCTGCAGCAGCGCGGACTGGGTTTTCGGGCTGGCGCGGTTCACCTCGTCGGCCATGAGAAGCTGTGTGAACACCGGCCCCTGGATGAAGCGGAACTGCCGCGCTCCGGTGTCGCTTTCCTCAAGAACCTCCGAGCCGACGATGTCAGACGGCATCAGGTCCGGCGTGAACTGGATGCGTTTCGAGTTCATGCCCAACACGGTCCCAAGCGTCTCCACCAGGCTGGTTTTGGCGAGACCGGGCACACCGATCAACAATGCGTGACCGCCCGAAAGCAATGTCACCAGCGACTGCTCGATCACGCGCTGCTGGCCGAAAATCACGGACTCGGTTTCTTCTCGTGCCCGATAAATCTTGACAGCAGCTTCTTCGATTTGCTGGATGATGCGATCTTCAGCGTGACGTAAATCCACCATAACTGGACTTCAAAACCCTGTTGACGGCCGCGCTAAGTCGGTTGCGTTGCAAAATAGGCTATCACAACGTCAATTCGATTTCCGAGAGATAAAGTGCGGTCTAGTGTTTCGCAAGTTCGCACAAGGGGGCAGCGATCATGGCGAATCGGGCTTCATTCAAACGGGCAGCGCGGGTCAAGCGCACCGGCCGCATCCGGCCGCAGCGACGTGCGGCGCCGAAGCCGGTGGTCGTGACGCTTCAGGGTGAGACCGCGTCCGACGCGCCGATCCGCATTGACAGGCATGGCAAATGGCACTCCCGGCACGGCCCGATCACGCGCCGCCGGGTGTTGCGGCTTTACGCCAAGGCGCTGAGGCGCGTTGGTTTTCGTCAGTACGCGCTCGCCGCGCCCTGCGACAAAGTGCGCGTCGAGGTAGAAGACGCGCCGTTCATAGGCATGCAACTGACGCGGGAAGGCGACGGCGCAGATCAGCGGGTGCGTCTGCGCACCAATCTCGATGACGAGGTGACGCTCGGCCCGGACCATCCAGTGCGGTTTGAGCGGGATGCAGAAACGGGCGGTCTCATTCCGTATATCCTGTTGTGGCACGGGCTGGAGGCGAGGTGTTCGCGTTCGGTCGCGTTCGAGCTGGCGGCGCTGGCGAGCGAAGAGGTCTATGGCGGCGTCCAGCATCTGGGATTGTGGAGCACTGGCGTGTTCTTCCCGATCTGCGCGGCCGAAATGGCGGAACACGTTTAAGATCGCGACCCTGCTGGTCCGTGTTTGTGAACAGCGAGTGAGGGGCAGGTGGCCGTCGCGCATCCAGCACGCTTCAGCGAAGAGAGTTTGCGCCAGCGCATTCAGCGGGTCCTGGGCGGCGGCATTGCCGGGGCGCCAGGCGCGCATTCAGCCGCTGGCGATCAAGAGCTGAACCCGGACCGGCCGGAGGCGGGGTCGGACGGCCCCGTGCGCCGTCCGTGCGCGGTGTTGATCCCGGTGACGCTTCATCGTGGCGGCGTGTGGGTCGTGATGACGCGACGTGCCCACCACCTCCCGGACCATGCGGGCCAGATTGCGTTTCCGGGCGGCAAGATCGGCCCTGAAGACCGCGCCCCCGTTCACGCGGCCCTGCGCGAGGCGCGCGAGGAAATCGGCCTGCATCCGCAATTTGTCGATGTCATAGGACGACTGGATGATTATCGCACCGCCACCGGCTTCGACATCGCGCCGTTTATCGGTATTGTGCGTGACGGCTTTCGGCTGATCCCGGAGCCTGGCGAAGTTGCAGAAATCCTTCACGCACCGCTCGCGTTCCTGATGCAGCCGGAAAACCACCAAGTCCGCGAAGTGATCTGGCGCGGGCGTCCTCGGCGTTTTCATGCCATCCAGTATCACAAGCACTATATCTGGGGAGCGACCGCCGGCATCCTCCACCGCATGTATGAAAGGCTCTACCTCGAATGATCCGTATCATTCTGATCAACCTGCTGCTGTTCCTCCTGCCGTTCATCATCTATTTCGCGTACGTTTATCTGGTCAAAGGCGCACGCGCCAAAGATGAGCCGATAACGTTCACGCCGCTCATCGTGCTGTTCTGCATCGGTCTGGGCTTGATGTTCGGCGCGGTGGCGTATTTCATCCAGTTTGAAACCGGTCAGCCTGGCCAGAGTTACGTCCCGTCGCGGGTGGAGAACGGCGTCCTGCAGCCCGGCCGGCTGGAATAGCTGCTGAACGGGGCAGGGATTTCATTCCGCAGGGATGGGTCGATGAGCGATACGCCGGAAACGCATCCCCAAGTATGGCCAGGCCTGCTGGCGGGTGAGGCATGGCTTTCCCGCGAGACCACGCGGCGGGTGCTCGATCTGCTCAACCGGGACAGCCACGAGGCCCGCGCGGTCGGTGGCGCGGTTCGCAACGCCCTGATGGGACTGCCCGTGAGCGATGTCGACGTCGCGACCACGGCCACCCCTGACGAGGTCACGCGGATGGCCGAAGCGGCCGGCATTCGCGCGGTCGATACCGGGGCCGAGCACGGCACGGTGACGCTGGTCGCCGACCATCACCCCATCGAAGTCACGACGCTGCGCGAGGACGTCGAGACCTATGGCCGCCACGCCCGCGTGACGTTCACCCGCGACTGGGCGAGCGACGCGCGGCGACGTGACTTCACCATGAATGCGCTTTATGCCGGACCGGACGGGACTGTCTACGACCCGCTCGGTGGTTATGATGACCTGATGGCGCGGCGGGTTCGCTTCATCGGCGATCCGCACGCGCGCATCCGTGAAGACTATTTGCGGATCCTGCGTTTTTTCCGCTTCGAGGCCGAGTACGGTGCTGGCGATGCGCCGTCTTCGGCGATGGATGCCGCGGCGCTGACCGCAATCACGCAGGAGAGCGCGGGGCTTGAGCAGCTTTCGGGCGAGCGTGTGCACACGGAATTGCTTCGTCTGCTCGCCGCGCGGGGTGCGTTGCGCTCACTCACGGCGATGATGGATACGGGCGTGCTCGTACGCCTGCTCGGCGGGGCGCCGCGTCTACACGATTTTGATCGGTTGCAGGCGATCGCCGAGGCTCAAGCCGCGACCCCCTCAGCGATGGCGCGGCTAGCCGTGCTGGCTGTGCGCGTGGCCGAAGAAGGCGAGCGGCTGGCGAACGCCTTGAGACTCTCGAATGCCGAGCGCGGCACGCTTGTCGCGCTGCCGGGCGCGGCGAGAACGCTTGAGGCCGCTAATGGCGCACACGCGGCGCGCGCGGCGCTTTATCGTTTGGGGCCGAAGCTGTATCGCGGCGGCGTGCTTCTGGCGTGGAGCGAGAGCCGAGCGGCGATTGATGATCCGCACTGGGCGCGGTTGGCCGCGTTGCCGGATGAATGGGAGGCGCCGGCGTTCCCGCTGACAGGCGCGGATGTGCTGGCGCTGGGCATGGAACCGGGGCCGCAGGTGGGCGCGGTCTTGCGCGCGGTCGAACAGCGCTGGATCGATAGCGAGTTCACCGCCGACCGCGAAACGTTGCTGGGGTGGGCCAAGGAAATGATCGCAGCGGATTAGCCGCGCTTCAGGGCATTGCGCAGCCCCAGGGCGACAAGAACCAACAGCACCAGGCCGATCACGTTTTGCGCCAGCGCGGCGACCGAGGCCGCCAGCGGTACGACCGAAGTGCCATCCGCCAGCCCATACAGACACCCGTAGACGCGCTGCGCGGCCAACTGGCTTTCCCACGGCAGGAAAAACAGGCTGTTCTTGAACGACAGGTAAAACACCTCAGCCGACGCGCTGCCGCCACCCACGACGCAGCTGCCGGAGGCGTAAAGATTGACAATCATCTGGAACGCCCACTCGCCCGCGCCGCTTAGCCATTCAAGCGCGCCTTGCCATGAAAGCGGCTCTGGCCATGCGGGGAATGCCGGCGTGGCGGTTTGCGGTGCGGGCGCATCACGCAGGCCGAGATAAACCAGCGCGAACAGCACCGTGGTCAAGGCCCAGAGCACCAGCGGCCGCAACACCGATCGCCCGAAGTTGGACAGGCCGCCGTAAAGCCATCCGAGCCAGAAGCGCCCCGCGCCGCGCCCCAGTGGTCTGTCGCGCCAGAAACGCGCCGCGCGCAATTCCTCGGCGTAAAACGCGCCCTCGTGCTCGTGGTCGAGGCCAGCGCGCGCAAGATGGCGAAGCTGGCGCAGGCGGACTGTTTCGCGGGCATCGCGCCCGACGCGCATGCCCCTCAACAGCCAGGGGCGCGGGTCGCGCTGGCCCTCGTCCCAGCGGCGAAAGCGGCGCATCGGCCGCGCAATGATCAGATTATCGAGCCGCGGCGGCTCATCGAGGCGCGCGTTGAGGAAGTCGGGTGCAGACGTGAACGATGTGCCGGACAAATCGAGCGCACTGTCTGTCCTCAGGCCCGAGAAATCTGCGTCCTCGGAGAAGACCGCGCCGTTGAAAACCGCCGGGGCGCGGAACCGGGCGCGGTGAAAGTTGGCCCGCACAAAGCGGACGGCGGCGAAGTCGGCCTCGCTCTTGAAGCGTGCGCCCGAAAAGCTGGCAGGTGCCGCGAAGGCGCATCCCCCAAATCCTGCGCGGCTGGTGAATTTGGCGTGCTCGAACGAGGAATTGTCCGCGAAAACCGCGCCACGAAACAGTGCGCTATCGCCGAACGCCGCGCGCTCGAACGCCGCCGGCGCGTCAAACCGGGCTTCGGCGAAACGCGCCTCATCGTCCAGTTCGGTGTCGGAAAAGCTGACCTCGCCCGCGAAATGGGTGCGCGCGAACGCCGCGATCCCCTTGGCCGTAATGCCCGCGAAATCTGCCGCGCCCGCGAACCGCGCCTCGTCAAAGCGCATCCCGCTGTCAAAATGCGTCAGCGAAAAATTGGCGTTGCCGCTGAACAGCGTTTCACGGAAATTCGCCCGTCCGCCGAAGCGGCAGCGGCTGAACCGCGCCGTGGTGACGAGCGGCCCGTCGCTCGGCATCGTGAAATGCGCGTGCTCGAACTCCGCATCCGTCGCGAAGGCCGCCTCATTGAAATCCGCGATTCCGGCGAAGCCCGCGCGATTGAAGCTGGCAGCGGCGTCAAACCGCGCCCGGGTGAAGACCGCGCCAGCCTCGAAACGCGCGTCGTCGAACGAAGCACCCCCTGAAAATGCGCAACCCGAGAAGATGACCGGACCGGGAAAGATGTAGCCGGCGAAATGCACGTTCTCGGGGAAAACCTGGTCGGAAAAATCGGCGCGTGCCTCCTTCAGCCATGCGCGCGCGGCGTCCGTCTCGCCCTCGCCGAACGGGTTTGCGGCCCATTCCCCGGCCTCGACCAGCCGCGCCTTGCGCGCCAGCAGCTCTTCCGCCCAGGCGTTCCAGCTTTCCTTGCCCTCGCCCCAGCGCGCCAGTGTCTGCTCGACGCTCATGTCGCGCTCGCCATCACGAAAAATTGCCTCTTGCATCTGAAACCGGCCTTGGTCCTGTCAGGGTTCACCAGTACCCTTTGACATCTTGAAAAATAAGGCTGCGCCGCTTGCCCTGCTTGTATGCGCTGCGCAATGATGCCCCGGCGCAACACGCGCAGAATGCCGTCAAGACGGAGAAACTCATGCTCTATGCCTGCATCTGCACGGACAAGCCCGGCCAGGAAGACTTGCGCCAAGAAACACGCGAAACGCATCTGGAGCATCTTCGCGCGCATTCGGGCGCGGTTGTGTCAGCCGGTCCTCTCTTGAGCCCTGATGGCAGCAAGCCTGTGGGCAGCCTGTTGATTGTCGAGGCGGCCTCGCTGGAGGACGCGCGGGCGATGATGGAGGCTGACCCTTACGCAAAGGCTGGCGTATTCGCCACGATCGAGGTCCATCCGTGGCGCTGGGTGCTCGGCACTGTAAACTTGCAGGAATAACGAGGATCAGATCATGCGTTTGCGTTATCTCGTTCCCATTCTGGCGTTGGTTCTGTTGGCACTTGCCGTGCCGCCGGAGCGGATCAAGGCCGCTTACACGGGCGATTTCGCGGATCGGCTGGTTGCGGCGGCCATCGAACGCACACGCAGCGTGGTGATTTATGATCCGTCGTATCGCGACATCCCCAACCAGTGGGGAGACGTGGCGGCCAATCGCGGTGTGTGCACCGACGTGGTGATCCGCGCCTATCGCGATCTCGGTATCGACCTGCAGACGCGCGTCAAGCGCGCCCTGGGTGGCGATCCGAACATCAAGCACCGGCGCGTCGTAGAGTTGCGCAAGTTCTTTGCGCGCCACAGTCAGCGGTTGCCGGTCAGCAAGAACCCGGACGACTACAGGCCCGGCGATCTCGTGACATCCGTGCGCCCGGATGGCGTCACGCATATCGTCATCGTGACCGGCCGGATGTCGTGGGACGGCAAGCGCCCGCTCGTGGTTCACAACGAGGGCTTCGGCCCGAAGCTGGACGATGCGCTGTTCAAGTATCGCGTGACCGGCCACTACCGCTATATCCCCAGCTCATGAGGGGACGTCGAGCCTTAGCGCAACGCGGTGCCGGCCCTCGCGCTCCAGCCGCCCCGCGAGATCAAGTTCTGTCAGCACCACTGTAACCGCGCGAACGGACAGCCCAGTTACGCGGATGATTTCGTCTATCGTGACGGGCACCGGGCCAAGCGCCTCGGTCACCTGTCGCCGCGCCGCGTCATCAAGGCCATAGGGTGTGGCGTCTGGCTCGGAAAAGCCGCCGGGCGCTGGCGTTTCACCGAACATCTCCGCGGCTGTAAGCGCGTCCAGCACATCCTCGGCATTCCGGACAAGCGCCGCGCCGTCCTTGATGAGCGCATTCGGCCCCTCGGCGCGCGGGTCGAGTGGGTGCCCCGGGACAGCCATTACGTCGCGGCCCTGCTCGCCGGCATGGCGGGCCGTGACCATCGAGCCGGACCGGTGCGCAGCCTCCACCACCAGCACGCCCGACGAGATGCCGGACACGATGCGGTTACGCCGCGGGAAGTCCACGCCGCGCGGCTTGAAGCCCGGCGCGCATTCGGCGATCAGCAAGCCCTGCCGCGCAATCGCGTCGTGCAGCGCCTCGTTTTCCGGCGGGTAGCGGATGTCGATACCTCCCGCGAGCACGGCGATGGTCCCGCCGTCGAGCGCGCCTTCATGTGCGCTGGCGTCGATACCGCGCGCGAGGCCGGAGACAACCGCCACCCCGGTTTCACTCAAATTTCGCGCGATATCCTGCGTGAGCTTTCGCCCGGCGGCTGAGGCGTTACGCGAGCCGACGATCGCCACGATGCGGTGCTGCGCAAGTCCGGTCTCACCGGCCATGTAGATGAGCGGCGGCGGTGTCGCGATCATCCCCAGCCGCGCGGGAAAGTCCGGCTCGCCCACCGCGACGAGCATGGCGCGGGCGCGCTTGTGCGCGGTGGCCATTTCGGCTTTCGCGTCGCGGTCGGAGCAGATGCGCAGCGGTTTGCGCCGTCCGCCGCGTTCGGCCAGTTCCGGCAGCGCCTCCAGCGCCGCCGCCGCGTTGCCGTAGCGCCCAAGGAGATCGTAGAACGTGACCGGCCCGACATTCTCGCTGCGGATCAGCCGGAGCCAATCGACGCGCTCCGCATCGCTCAAGCGAACGCCCTCGGTCCGCGCCTTCACAGCTTGATCCTCGATTCCTCGCCGCGCACCAGCCGGCGGATATTGCCCGCGTGCTTGAGGATGATCAGCACCGCGAGGATAGCGAACAGCCCGACGGCCAGCCAGCGGTCCAGCGCCATGGCCGCGAGCGGTGTGACGACGGCGCCGGCCAGGGCGGCGAGCGATGAATAGCGCGTGAGCGCGGCGACGG
>CAYFVF010000031.1:0-13134 GCA_964346335.1 uncultured Hyphomicrobiaceae bacterium | reverse complement strand
GGCAGCAGCGTGCACGGCAGCACGGTCGGCTCTTTCGCGCCCTTGCGCTTGACGATCATCCGGCTGGACGCGCACATCACGCTGTCCGGCGACTTGCCGAGAATGCCCCAGCAGCTTTCGGTGATCTCCGGCACATCGGCCTTTTCATCCATCTCCGGGAACAGCACCAACTGCGCGGGGTCGTTCGCGTCGATGGGCCAGCCCCGCTGCTTGATGAGCCGCGCATAGCCGTCGCGCGCGTCCGGCTCCGGCTCGTCCCACATGGTGCGCCCGGCGATCGAGACGTTGAAGCCGTTTACGGCCAGCCAGTCCAGACCGTCGCGCGTTTGGTTGAAGGCGCCGGGGCCGCGCTCGGTGTCGTGCAGGTCGGCGGTGTAATGGTCCATGCTGACGCGCAAGGTCAGGCGCCTGCCGTGTTCGCTTTGGAGCGCCAGCAGGCCCTCGCGCACCTTCGGGCGTTGCATCGGGCGCATGGCGTTGGTGAGGATCAAGACCTCGAAACCGCGCGCCAGCGCATCGCGCGCCATCTCGATCATGTCGGGGTTCAGGAACGGCTCGCCGCCGGTGAAGCCGATCTCGCGGGTGCGCAGTTGAAGCGCAGCGATCTCGTTATAGACCGCGCGGGCATCCACTGCCGAGAAATAGACCAGCCGGTCGTTCGTCGGGCTGGATTCGATATAGCAGTTGGCACACTCGATGTTGCACAGCGTTCCGGTGTTGATCCACAGCGTCTCCAGCTGGCGCAGCCCCACGCGGGCGCGCTTTTGACCCGTGGCGGTACGGTCGGGGTCGGCAAACGTGCGCGGGGCGTGGAGCGCGCGGGTGTGATCGTCCTTGGTACCGTGCATCCGGTGTCCCTGTTGTTGCGGCTTGGTAGCACGTCATATGGCAGGAAACGCGGCGCAAATCACCTTCTGAGCCCGTGCTTGGCGGTCACAATGGGTTGAGACGAGAGCGCGTCAATCAAACTGCACGGGGAACTGGCGGCAGTCCTCCGGCGGCGGGTCGTCGTTGCACCACGCGCAATAGGTGGCGTCGGCCTTGAGGCCTGCGAGGTCGTAGGACTGGCCGGGGGCGAGGCAGAACTCGATTTTCGTGATGTCGTTATAGACGCGCAGGCAGCGCGGGCCTTCCTCGCAGTTGTTCGTGACCGTGATGCTGCGCGCGTGGGCGGTTGGCGCGCCGGCAAAAAGTACGACGGCCACCGCAAGGGTGCCGAGAATACCGCGGTACACCATAGGATCCCACTCCCAGCTTGTGTCTCACAAGACCGGGTTTAACGTATCCTCACGTGTTTTTCAGCAGGAAACAGGCGGAATACGAAAGGGGAAGGCGCAGCCCGCCTCCAGGCGCGTCCTTGGCACAACGCGCAACCGGCTTGGCGCAAGCGCGCCCGAGCGGTATGCGCCCTCCCCCATCTTCCGGACGACGATCCACCAACGTGCCGGTGAAAGTCACCATGAGGGGAATACTTTTATAAAGCGTAAGCACGAGGCGCTCAGCGCGTGTTTTTTATCCACGCGGCGAGAAAATGATTGAGCCAGAGTCGCTGGCGCGGCCCGTGGATCTGGTGCTCCGCGATGTGCGCGCGGCGCGGCTTGGCGCCGGGCAGGCGCAGGCGGCGATGCGCGTGGGTCGTCCAGCGGTCGATCATCGGCCCGGTGATCTCGGGGTGGAACTGCAAACCGAACGTGCGATCGCCAAACTGGAATGCCTGGTGCTCGAACGTTGCGCCCTCGGCAAGCCGGATCGCATCACGCGGCACATCGAAGCCCTCGCGGTGCCACTGGTAGACATGGCTGGGCCAATGGGGGAAGCGCCGTCCGGGCTGAAGCGGGCGGATCGGGTGATAACCGATCTCGACTTGGCCACGCTGATGGGAGAAGACGCGCCCGCCAAGCTGGCGCGCGAGCATTTGTGCGCCCAGACAGATGCCGAGAAATGGCTTTTCCGCCTTCAGCGTGCGCCCGATCAGGTCGATCTCGGCGTGAATATAGTCCTCCTCGTCATTCGCGCTCATCGGTCCGCCGAACACAACGACGCCGTCGTAATCGTCCAGATGCTCGGGCAGCGGATCCCCGAAACGCGGGCGGCGCATGTCCAGCGCGTAGCCGTGGCCCTTCAGCCAGCGCCCGACATAGCCCGGGTTGGACTGGCGCTTGTGGACGATCACCAGCACCTTCTTCTGGCCGCGCGCGCCATCAAGGCTCGCCTCGCCTGCGGCGCGGGGCATCTGGGGCTCGCGGCTCATCTGTTTCATGGCTGGAGCAACCTCCGGTTCTTGAGCAATCCCCCGATCAGGGGCGTGGTCAGGGTGTGCGGCAGTATGCGGACGGCGAAATAGTTGAACGTCGTCAGCAGGCCCGGCGTGATCAGCAGCTTGCGGCAGCGAAACCCCTGGTAGGCCGCGCGGGCGACAGCGTCGGGGTCCATGCAGCCGATCACCTTGGTGTAAAGCGCGGCGTCCGCGCCCATGCTGCGGTGGAAGCGCGTGGCAACCGGCCCCGGCGCGACCACCGACAGGCGCGTTCCCCGCCCGCCGATCTCGTGAGCAACCGCCTCGGTCAGCGAAATCACATACGCCTTGCTGGCATAATACGCCGCCTGGTACGGGCCGGGCAATGCCCCGCCAAGCGATGCAATGTTCAACACGCCGCCGTCGCCGCGCGCGAGCATCTCCGGCAGGTAGCGATGCATCAGATCGCTCAGCGCGCGCATGTTCAGGTCCATCAGGCGCAGGACATCCGAATGGGCATGCGCCTCGAACGGCCCGCACAGGCCAATCCCGGCGTTATTCACAAGCACGTCGACGCGAAGGCCGCGTTTCTCCAGTTCAGCCGCCAGCCGGTCGCAAGCGCCGTCGAGCGCAAGGTCGGCGGGAACATCATCGACCTTGACGGCGTAAGTCTGTCGCAGCTCCGCGGCGGCTTCGCCCAGCGTGTCCTCGGTGCGCGCGACGAGAACGAGGTCATGCCCGGCCGCGGCGAACTCCCGCGCCAATGCCAGCCCGATCCCCTCGCTCGCGCCGGTGATGAGGACCACACCGCGACGTGAATCTCCCGGCTCGGGGCCAGCGTCGGCCGGCACGTTGCGCCGCGCCCAGGCGCGCTCCAATCGTTGAAATACCCCGCCCATCGGCGCCGAGATCCCCTATTGCTGAGCCTCGACCTTCTTTCGCGCGCGGATGCGCTCGCGCGATGAGATCCCCAGCAATTCAGCGGTGCGCCAGATCAGGTTTTCCTCGTAGCCGTGGACCTCGCCGTCCGCGAACGCGATTTCCCACATCATCTCGATGATCTGTAACCGGTCCTCTTCGGACAGCGCCTTCTTCAGCTTCGAGGTAAAGCTGTAGATGTCGACGGCGTCGCGCTCGGTCCGCTCAGCGGCCACGACCAACTCATGCAGCTGTTCGTCGGACAGCGCGTACCGGTCCTTCAGCACAGACTGAACGCGCTTGCTTTCAGCCTCGTCGACATACCCGTCTACCGTGCTGGCATGCACCAGCAGCGCCGCGGCGGCGAGGCGGGTGTCGTCGGGGCCGTCGGACTCCGTCTTATCCGCGTCTCCGGCGACAAGATTGTCGAGCACTTGTCCTAAAGTCTTGATCATGTGACCTCGCCTGTTGAGATGTCGTGGAGGGCCGCCGGGCGATCAGGCAGCCGTGAGACGGCCAACCGCCCGGATCAGCGCAAGCCAGCAGGTGCTGCACGCGGAGCGCGCTCGCCTATTTGTGTCGGAAAATGGGGCTGGCCGCGCCCAATTTAAATACACGGTCCGGCTCATGCGGATTCACGTCGCATTAAGCCTTTCTCGATGTTGGCCGATCCCTTCATCCTATGGAAATCCTTTTCCGCCAAGGCTTGAACCCTAGAAAGGCGACGTCAACGGCCCCGAGTTGGGGGAACCGGCGTCCGCCAAGGCCCAGTATTGCGACGACCGGCGGACATGGACACCAACGTGAATTTCGCCAACGACGAATGGTTCTGGAAGGCGTGGTCGGAGACAATCTCCAAGCGCTACGTCAAGGCGCTTCACGGACAATACAGCAAACATGCCGACACGACGCTGGTGAATGCGCGCTCTCTGCTCAGTAGCGAGTTCCTGGAGCAATATGCCGCGCTGGTGATGCTGCTGGAGCGGTTTCCCGCCGCGCCGGGGGCGCTGGCGAGCGGCCTGTCACGCTGGCGGCCCCGCTCCTACGAGGATTATTTTCGTAGCGCCGGCCTGCATGATGGGCCTTTCGCCATCGCCGCGTTCACGAATGCACCCGACAACATCCGGCGGCCGTTCCTCTGTGCTGTCGCCAAGCTGGACGACGAAAGTCTCGGGGCCGTCGAAGCGGTCAGCCAGGTCGCGCGGCGCGGCCGGGCCGATCTGTTGCCAAGCCTTTGCGAAGAACGCGCGATACGGCTGCGCGCGCGCATCAACGACGTTGCGGAGATCATCGCAGCAATCAGCACAAGCGCACGGCTGCGGGCGCCGCGCGCCCTTACGGAAATGTAGTGTGGGCGTGCGGCACGCCACCTGCCGGATTTCCGCTCGTGGCGATTGACAAATCCGTTCGCACCATAGTATTTCCCCGACATATACGCAGAGGACGCGAGTCCTCGCGACAAAGGCGCTGCCCGAGGCCATCTCCAATTCGGACACCATAAAGCCCGCGATCAACGGCTTTCCCCGTTGCGGAAAGACTTTGCGTTCGCGGCGCCACAGGGCGCGGTAACGACGAGAAAGGCTACGTCATGTATGCGGTGATACGCACGGGCGGCAAACAGTACCGCGTTGTGCCCGATCAAGAATTGCAGATCGAGAAGATCGAGGCTCAAGAGGGCGAGCAGGTCGAGTTCTCCGAAGTCCTCATGCTTGCCAAGGACGGCGAAGAACCCGAGATCGGGACGCCGACTATCGAGGGCGCGCGCGTCGCCGCTGAGATCGTCGAGCAAGGACGCGGCGGGAAGATTATCATCTTCAAGAAAAAGCGGCGCAAGAATTATCGCCGCAAGAACGGCCATCGCCAGCACCTGACGACAATCCGTGTGCTTGGGCTGCTCGGACCGGGCGAAGGTGTGGCCAGCAAGTCCGCGAAAAGCTCGAAGAGCAAGGCGAAAGCGGAAAAGGCCGAGGCTGGAGCCAACGCCGAGGGCGCCAAGGCGAAAAAGAATGCCGAGCCGAAACAGAAGGCGGCCAAAGCCAAGGCGTCCGGCTTCAAGAAGCTGGATGCGCCCGACGGCGAGGCCGATAATCTGAAGGCGCTGCCGGGTGTCGGGCCGAAACTGGCTGAAAAGCTGAACGAATATGGTATCTTCCATTATCACCAGCTCGCGGCCATGAGCGAGGACGACATCAACGAAATGGACGAGGCATTGAACCTGCGCGGCCGGGCGACGCGCGACGACTGGGTCGGCAAGGCCAAGGAGATGATGGAAGAGTAAGCAGCCCCCTGCGGAAGCGGCGCAGCGCCGTTTCAGGATTCAAGGGCGCGCTCCAAACCTGAGAGACGAGAGAGATGGCACACAAAAAGGCAGGCGGTTCATCGCGCAACGGACGCGACACTATCGGGCGCCGCCTCGGCGTCAAGAAATTCGGCGGCGAGCAGGTCGTTCCCGGCAACATCATCATTCGCCAGCGGGGCACCAAGTGGCACCCCGGCGACGGCGTCGGCATGGGCAAGGATTACACGATCTTCGCCGTGCGCGACGGCCGGGTAACGTTCCGCAACGTTCGCGGCGGACGCACCACAGTCTCCGTGATGCCGGACGCGGGCTAGTTCAGCGCAACAGCCTGTTAAAAAATGCAGGCGCGTTCATGTTTCCGCCGTTCCCGGGGCCGATGGTTGCGTCAAACTGTCGATCTGGGAGAGAGACATGAAACGCGTTCTCATCGTGCTCGTTGGTGTCGCGGCGCTCGCTGCGGCGATTGTCTTCATCGCGCCGGCCCTGATCCCGGCATCAGCCGTCAAGGATCAACTTGCCAACTACGTGGGCGAATCCACCGGGCGGCAACTGGAAATCTCCGGTGATGGCCGTTTCCAGCTTTTCCCATCCGCGGGCGTGACATTCGAGGGCCTTTCGCTTTCTGGACCCGAGGGCGATGCGCAGCGCCCCTTTCTGCGCGCCGAAGCCGTGACGGCCGAGCTTGATCTTTTGTCGCTGGTCGGCGGCGGCATCTCCTTTGACACGTTGACGCTGGACACCGCGATCATCGACCTGCGGGCAAATCCCGATGGTTCCGGCAACTGGGAGTTCAGCGCCGCCACGCCGTCCGCGCCAGCGCAGCCGCGCACGATTGCCCTCGCCAGCACGGCGATGGCCGCGCCGACGCGCCTGAGCATTCATCAGATCAAGTTGCGCAACAGCACTGTCCGCTATCACGCACCAGAAGACGGCGCGATCATCGAGATGGCGGAGACGAACCTCGCGTTACAGATGCCAGCGCAGGACCGCGCGGCGACGCTCAGCGGCGCCTTTTCGCTCCATGGCGAAACCTTCGACGTGGACGGGACGCTGGAGACGCCAGCGCGGCTGCAAAGCGGGGCGCGCGCGGCGCTGCGCGCTGACATCAGCGGAGGCCCCGCGACTGTGCGCTTCGATGGGCATATCACGCCGGAGCGCGTGCTTGCGGGCACGATCTCGGCTTCGACTGATCAGCCCGCTGAGGTTTTCGCGCTGGCCGGGGCCACGGCCGCGCCCGCTCTGAACCGCGTCAGCGTGGAGGCGCGCCTCGACGCGGCGGCAGACACGCTGCGCCTGTCGGACCTGCGCGCGGCGCTGGATGACATGACCGCAACCGGCGAGCTTGCCGTTTCAACAGAGGGTCCGCGTCCCGCCCTCACCGGGCAGATCGCTTTCGACACGCTGAACCTCGACGCCTTTCGTCTCCAGCCAGTCGCGCGGGATACCGCCAGCCAGCAAGGTGCGGGGCTATGGCCGGCGCATGCGGCCCCGGGCGACGAGATCGCGCTCAAACTCGACGGCCTCGACGCGCTTGATGCGAACCTCGATTTGAACGCGGGCACGATCACCCGGAAATCCCTGACCGCCAGCGACGCCGCAGCCCGCGTGCGCCTTCGCGATGCCGTGCTTGCGATGGACCTCAGCAGCCTGCAGCTATATGGAGGGCGCGCCTCTGGCGATGTCGAGATCAGCGACCATCAAGGTGTACCGGTCATCAGCGCCCGGCTCAACGTTGCGGATGTGGATGCTTTGCCGCTGTTTGCCGACGTGTCGGATTTCGACTGGCTCTCCGGCCGCCTGAACGGCGGGCTCAAACTCGCCAGCGGTGGCGCAACACTCGGCGACCTGCGCGCGCGGCTTCAGGGGAGCGCGGATATGCGCATCAATGGCGGCGCGCTTGAAGGTCTCGACCTGCCGGGCATGCTCGCGCGCCTTCAGGCCGGCGAGATCGACGAGTTCGGCCGGCGCGATGGTGTGCAGACCGAGTTCAGCCAGCTTGCCGCTAGCTGGGCGATCCGCGATGGCGTAGCCAAGACCGGTGATCTCCAGCTCAAGGGCCCGTTCGTTACCGCCACGGGGAGCGGGACAGTCGATGCCCGGAGCGAGCGGCTCGATCTGAAGTTGCAGCCGCGAATTTCCCCGCGCGCAAACGAGGCCGGAGACGCCGAAGCCATCGAGATGCCGCTGAGGATTCAAGGCGCCTGGGCGGACCCGAAGATCTATCCTGATGTCCAGGAAGTCTTGAAAGACCCGGAAAAAAGCATCGGCGCGGCCAGGAATTTTGGCAAGGCGGTCGAGAAGTTCACGGACGGCAAAGTGAGCGAAGATGATTTCAAGCAGGCGATCGATGGCCTGTTCGGCAAGCAGCAAGACTGAGCGTTTCGTGTTGGTTTAATTCTGCATCCTCTCCCAGAACCGGCGGAGTTCCTGCGTGCGTTGACGCTGGCTGCTTCGGCGCGATTGCCTGCGGGTACGGTTGCGCCGGGCCGATGGCGCGCGCCACTGGCGCGAGACGTTGTCGTAAGCCTGGCGTTCACGCCGCGCCTTCGCTTCCCGTGCTTCGCGGATGCGCTTGGCGCGTTCGGCGCGCAGGCGCGCGATACGAGCGATCTCCTCGTTTTTCTCAAGGCGCGCGACGGCGGTCTTGACCTCGGAGAACAGGTTTGACACTCGCTGGGAATTGCCGCCGAGATCATGCACCACGTACCGTGACGCCGAGCGCACATCTACCCGCGCGCTTCCGCCATCGCCCCGCACGCGCAACGCGACATCGCCGGTGATGCCGAACAGGAAGGACCGGTCCACCGCCTCGATGTAGCCAAACGAGCCCTCAGCAGGCGGGGTCGCCGACACGATCGTCCAGCCAAGCTCATCAATGGATTCGCGCACAAGGCTGAAGGTTTCCTCGGCCGAGCGCTCAACACGTAGCGGCGTCGTCGTCAGGGTTTCGCCGCGTGTGGTCGCGCCTGGGGGCTGACTGGCCGCCGTGCGCATCTTGTCGGCGACTTCGGCGCGCACGCTTGCCAGCTTGCGGAACGACGGTGGCGAGCCGGTATCCGTCACGACCTCGGCCACCGGCGGGTGCAGCATGAGCTTTGGAAGCGACCAGGCCGGGCCAGCCAGAACCAGCCCGGCGGCGAAAATGGCCATCAGCGCCCGGCGCGAGCCGCGCGAGCCGTCCTGCCAGATGCGCACCAGCGCCACGAGCGCCAGCGCCAGCGCTATGGCCGCTCCGATCACGGCGATGCCGAACAGACGCATCGCCACGGGTGTCGCCAGGCCGGCGAACTGATGCAGCACGATCGTGAGAATGAACAATTGCAGCACGATGAGCGCCAGCCGGCGGCTCCACACCGCGGTACGCGAAATTTGCGGATAGACTCGCATTCTCGCCCTAGGGTTGTTGCGACCGCTCGCTTTGTTTTACCCGCTTCGCCCGCGCGGATGCAAACGCAAGCCTGCCGTGCTGGACGCTGTTCACGAAACGCCCTACCATAAAAGGGTTAAGCGGGCGGTGGCTTGTGCTGTCGTGCCGCGCGCCACGTCAACCCAGCAGTGCACAGAAAGACGTCCGTCCATGTTAGAGCCCAGCAATGCCCAGCGCCGCGCGGCGGAAACGGTTGTCCACGGCTTCGCCAATCTGGCCCAGCCTCCTCAGGCCACCCCAATCGTATTTGAGCGCGCAAAGGGCGTCTATGCTTGGGACACCTCTGGTAAACGCTACCTTGAGGGCATGGCGGGATTGTGGTGTACCGCGCTGGGCTATGGCAACGAGGAGTTGGCGGATACCGCGCGCGAGCAGATGTCGAAGCTCTCCTTCGCGCATCTTTTCGCCGGTCGCAGCCATGATCCGGGCGTCGCGCTTGCCGAGAAGATCAAGGAAATCGCCCCTTGCCCGGCATCTCACGTGTTTTTCGGCTCCTCAGGCTCGGAAGCCAATGACTCGCAGGTCAAGCTCGCCTGGTACTACAACAACGCGCGTGGCAAGCCCGAGAAGAAGAAGATCATCACGCGCAAGATGGCCTATCACGGCGCAACGATCGTGTCGGCCAGCATGACCGGCATCCCGCGCAACCATATCGACTTCGACGTGCCGCTGGATCGCTTCATACACGTGAGCTGCCCGAACATGTACCGAGAGGCGGAGCCTGGCGAGAGCGAGGAAGAGTTCGCCACCCGGCTGGCACAGGAACTGGACGAGACGATCCAGCGCGAAGGCCCGGACACGGTCGCGGCGTTCGTCGCGGAGCCGGCGATGGGCGCTGGCGGGGTCTATCCGCCGCCGCGGACCTATTTCGAGAAGGTGCAGGAGGTGCTGCGCCGGCATGATGTGCGCATGATCGCCGATGAGGTCATCTGCGGTTTCGGGCGCACCGGGGAGATGTTCGGCTCCCAGCTTTATGGCATCGAGCCTGACAGCATCACGCTCGCCAAGCAGCTCACCTCGGCTTATGTGCCGCTGTCGGCGATCACGGTGCCGCACGAGGTTTACGAGGCGCTGGAGGCGGAAAGCAGGAAAGTCGGGATGTTCGCCCACGGGTTCACGTATATGGGCCATCCGCTCGCGGCCGCGGTCGCGTTAAAGGCGCTGGAGATCTATGAGCGCGACGACATCGTGGGGCATGTCCGGCGGGTCGCGCCCAAGTTCCAGGCCCATGTTCAACGCCTCGCGGACCATCCACTGGTGGGTGATGCGCGCGGCGTCGGCCTCATGGGCGGGCTGGAGATGGTGGCGGACAAGGCGACCAAGCGGCCATTCGCCCCGAACCTGACAGTGGCGCTGCGCGTCGTGAAAGCCTGTGAGGACGAGGGCCTGATCCTGCGCTCGATCGGCGATGTCGTCGCGGTGTGTCCGCCCCAGATCATCACGGAGGAAGAGATCGACGCGGTGTTCGAGATGCTCGAGCGCGCGCTCGACCGGGTCGAGGCCGAGGTCGGACGAGAAGACCTCCGCGCAGCCTGAGGTACGGCGGTTTTCTGCGCGAAACAGGGCAGGCGCGGCGGGCAAACGCTTGCGTCAAACGCGTGCGCATGACACATCCTGCGGGAACCAACCGGCGTGATAACCGCGCTTCCCCGGGACCAGGATTTTATGGCCAACACCAAGACGAAGAAGGCCGCGCGCACCAATGGCGGGCGGGAAAACCAGCGCAAGATCGTCGTGCGCCAGGCGCGCATGACCGACGTGGCGGAAATTGCCGCGCTCAGCCGGCGCGTCTACGCGCCCGAGCCCGGCTACAGCCAGCGCGCGATCCGCAGCCAGATCATCAACTTCCCCGAGGGCCAGTTCGTCGCGGAATATGAAGGGGTGATGGTCGGGCATTGCGCGACCTTCATCATTGCCGGCGAGGTCGCGCTGAACCCGCATAGCTGGGCCGAGATCACCGGCGACGGGCTCGCCTCCCGCCACGACACCGAAGGCGATTACCTTTACGGCATGGAGGTGAGCGTCGATCCGAATTACCGGCGCCTGCGCATCGGCCGCCGACTTTATGCGATGCGCGAAAAGCTGTGCCAGGAATTGCGGCTGAAGGGAATCGTTTTCGGCGGCCGGATGCCCGGATACGCGCGCAGGCAGCGCAGCTATCCGAGCCCGGACGATTACGTTCAGGCGGTCGCCGACCGGAAAATCCGCGACACCGCCATCCGCTTTCACCTGTCCAACGATTTCGAGCCGATCGGGGTGCTGAAGAACTACGACCCGGACGACAAGGAGTCACTCGGCTACGCCACGCACATGGTCTGGCTCAACCCCTATTACGTTGAAGCCGGAGAAAAGCCGGGCTCAGAACAGGCCATGTCCCAGCCGGAGCAGGTTCGGGTCGCCTCTGTCCAGCTCCAGATGCGTGGCATAAAGGACGCCAGCGAGTTTGAACGGCAGATCGAATATTTCGTCGACGTGGCAGCCGACTATCGCGCCGACTTCGTGCAGTTCCCGGAGTTGATGACGCTGCAACTCCTCTCCGCGGAAGAAAAGCCGCTGCCGCCCAGCGAGGGCATCGCGCGCGTCGCGGATTATACCGACTGGTTCAAGGATTTCATGCACCGGCTGGCGATGCGCTACAACATCAACATTATCGGCGGCTCACACCCGACGCGCGACGAGGACGGCGAGATCCGCAACGCGGCTTATGTTTTCCTGCGCGATGGTTCCGTGCATCGACAGGACAAGATCCACGTCACGCCGGACGAGGCGTACTGGTGGAGCCTGAAGGGCGGCAGCCGCGTGGATGTCATCAACACCGATTGCGGACCGATCGGCGTGCTGGTCTGCTACGATTCCGAGTTCCCAGAGCTTGCGCGCCACCTCGTCAACCAGGGCGCGATGCTGTTGTTCGTGCCGTTTTGCACCGACGAGCCGCGGGGCTATTTGCGGGTGCGCTACTGCTGTCATGCCCGCGCGATCGAGAACCAGATTTATGTCATTCTGTCCGGCGTGGTCGGAAACCTGCCTAACGTGGAAAACATGGACATCCATTACGCCGAAAGCGCGATCCTGACGCCGTGTGACTTCGCGTTCGCGCGCGACGGGGTGGCCGCCGACGCCGCCGCCAACACCGAAACGATCGTGTTCGCTGATCTCAAGCTGTCGGATTTGCGGGTGGCGCGTTCCTCCGGCTCGGTGCGCAACCTTCGCGACCGCCGGTTTGATCTCTACCGGGTCGTGTGGAACACGCGCCGGACGTCGTGAGGGCCCACGCCGCTGAGGACCACAATCTCGAGGGAGAATGCCATGTACATCGCCATGAACAGGTTCAAGGTCGCCAAGGGGCGCGAGACCGAATTCGAAGAGATGTGGATGAACCGGGACTCCTATTTGCACGAAACACCCGGCTTCATCGAGTTTCACCTTCTGCGTGGCCCCGAGCACGAGGATCACCGGCTTTATACCTCGCACTCCACCTGGGCGAGCTATGAAGCTTTCCAGAACTGGACGCGATCCGAGGCCTTTCGCAAGGCTCACGCCAACGCCGGCAGCATGCCCGAGGGACTGACGCTGGCCGCGCCCGCCTTCGAGGGATTCGATGTTGTGGGTGAAGTCAAGTCGCAGGATTGAGCGCGATACACGCTCGGCGCGAAACGATTATTAACCTTTGGCCGTAATTGCGCCTCAAAACTTGCGTGAAAGTGCCAAAAATTTCTGGACGCAGCGTGGCAACTGCGCTACTCTCCAGTCAAATCATTTTCGCCACAGCGTTGGATGACCCATCAAGAGGGCCGGAGAAATCCGGTCCTCTTTTGGTTTGTGGCCTCGCAACGTCTTACTGCGCAAATGCGGGCGCCTGCGCCCGCCCTTCAGACACCAGGCGCGCCGTGGCGCCCTCTGTCACGTCGATCAGACGTTCGCGGAAAGCTTGCCGCGAAAGCCCCGGCGGGATCGGCTCCAGAAACTCCATGATGACGGTTCCCGGCCTTAGACGCCAGGCATGGCGCGGCCAGTACAGCCCAGAGTTCAGCGCGAGTGGCACGCACGGCACGTTCAGCCCTTCATACAACAGCACGACACCGGGCTTGTAATCCGGCGGTGCGCCAGGCGCGCGGCGCGTTCCCTCTGGAAAAATGAAGACCTGCCGGCCCGCATCGGCCCTGTTCTTCGCGATCCGCGCCATCTCGCGCAGCGCCACAGCGCCGCGATCGCGGCGCACCGGGATCATCCCCAGCTTGCGCGCGAATTGCCCAT
>CAYFVF010000030.1:6573-13142 GCA_964346335.1 uncultured Hyphomicrobiaceae bacterium | reverse complement strand
TGCACCGGATCCCCCACCGCGCGCATGTGATCGCGCCCGGGAATATCCAGCACTTCCGCGCCGGGCAAGACCGCGGCCAACTCCTGCGCCGAACCGGCCACGACATCGTCGGTGCCCACCGCGATCAGCATCGGCACGCCCGCATGGTTCAGCGCCTCGGCCGTGATCGGCTCGCGGGACGCGCGAATGCACGCGGCGAGGGCAAGCCGGTCGCTACCTGTCTGATCGGCAAACAGGCGAAAGCTGCGCGCTGCGTCATTGGTGACATCATCCACGCTGTCGGCCTCCAGCGCCGCCGCGATCGGACCGGCCCCGCCGACGCCGCGCACCAGATTGATCCCCATGCCCGACAACACCAGGCTGCGAACCCGGTTGGCGTGATTGATCGCCAGGAAGGCGCCAATCCGCGCGCCCATCGAATACCCCATGACATGCGCTGTCTCCACCTCCAGATGGTCGAGCAGCTGGCGCGCATCTTCCGCCATCAGCGGTGCGCCATAAGCGGCCTGGTCATAGAGCTTTTCGCTCTCTCCATGTCCGCGGTTGTCGAGCGCAATCGCACGATAGCCAGCTTCGGTGAGGGCTTCCATCCAGCCCGGTCCGACCCAGTTGACTTGGCTGTTGGACGCGAAACCGTGGATCAGCAGGACGGGCGCACCCGCCCCTTCATCGCGATAAGCGATCCTGACGCCGTCGGACTCGAAAAACTGCATGGCTCTGTGCTTTTCATGGTTGGCTGTTGTCTGCGCTAAGGCTTTCGCCTATCACCACCGGGGCGCGCGGGCAACGCATGACGCGGCTGGCCACGCTCGCGCAGTATAACTGACATCGGAGGCGATGGGATTTGGAGGCGATCATGGCGTCAAGGACTCCCCGGTTCTGCAACGACATCGGGGTGGAAAAGATCCACATCGGCGTGAAGGAGTTCGAGTGCATTGGCGCGCGCCCGCCCCAGGACCATCCGCATATCTACCTCGACATGGGGGACCGCCAGCAGATCGTCTGCCCCTACTGCTCCACGCTTTACATCTATGATCCGAACCTCAGCGCGGACCAGTCCGACCCGCCCTATTGCGCCTATGCTGATGAGACCGACGACCGCTGAGCGGCCATGTTGAGCGATGACAAACGCCGGGTGCTGATCGCCGGTGGCGGCATCGGCGGGCTGACGGCAGCGCTCGCGCTGGCGCAGACGGGCATCCCGGTTCATGTACTTGAGCAGACCGGAACCTTTTCCGAAGCGGGCGCGGGCATTCAGCTCGGGCCGAACGCGGTTCACGTGCTGCGCGGCCTTGGCGTGGCGAACGCGCTGGCGAGCCGCGCCGTAGCGCCGGAGGGCGTGCATCTGTTCGACGGGCGCGCAGGGGCGTGCCTGACGACCGTGCCGCTTGGTGCGATGGCGGAGATGCGCTATGGCGCGCCCTACTGGGTCGTCCACCGCGCGGACCTCCAGCAGGTGCTTCTGGATGCGGTGCGCGCGAATGACAATATTACCATCACGCAAGGCTTCCGGGTGAAGCAGTGCGCCGTGGAGGGCGCGCGCGTATCCGTCGAGAGCGAGGGCGCGGCGACCGTTTCCGGCGGCGCGCTCGTCGGCGCGGATGGTCTGCGCTCGTGTGTGCGCGCCCAAGTCGAGGCGGGCGTGAATCCGTCTTATTCCGGCAAGAACGCCTGGCGTTTGACCGTGCCGTCGGATACTGCGCCCAGCCCGATGCGCCAGCGCGCCATCGGGCTGTGGCTGTCGCCGCGCGCGCATCTTGTCCATTACCCGGTGCGGGGCGGTGCCGAGATCAACATCGTCGTCATCGTCGATGACCGCGCCACGCCGGAGGGCTGGAACATCCCCGGAGCAGCTGAGGAGTTCATAGGCCATCTCGCGGGCTGGCCGGACATGATCACCGGCTTCCTGAGCGCGCAGGATGACTGGCGGCGCTGGGCGCTCTATGACATGCCGCCGCCACGCCGCTGGACCAACGGGCGCATTACGCTTCTCGGCGACGCGGCCCATCCAGTGCTGCCGTTCCTGGCCTCGGGCGGCGTGCTTGCGATAGAGGATGCCGCCGTCCTCGCGCGGGCCATGCGCGACGCCAAGGGCGAGCCTGAGGCCGCGTTCGCAACTTACGCCCGCAAGCGCCAGCCGCGTGCCGCGCGTGTGCAGGCGCGCTCGCGCCGCATGGGCAAGATCTATCACATGGGCGGCGTGATGCGCTGGAGCCGCAATCAGGTGCTGACGGCGCGCGAGCAACCCCAGCTTCTGGCGCGCAACGACTGGCTTTACGGCTATCGCGCAGATGAAGCCTGAGGCTGAGCGGCCTTCAGGGTGTCGTCCGGCAACACTTCGGTTGATTGCGCTATGGTCTCTTCGCGCGGGCCTGGCTGAAGCAAGGCATTGGTCGGGTAGCCATCGCCCGTGAAGCCAAGGCGTACGAACCTTACGGGCGCGGCGCCGCCACCCGTCTTGACGATCAGGTCGCGCCAGCCGGAATTGCTACCCGGCCCGACAAGCACGGGGCCGCGCACGCGCGTCGTTCGCGAGACAGGCTCGTAACCGCGCGGGGTTTCCTGGAAGACCACGAACGAGCAGCCCGTGGTCGTGCACCAGTCCTCGCCGGTGAACAGCGCGATCGCTTCGGGCTGGCCATTGCCGGTGAGATCGACCCCGGCGCTGCGCACGGGGCTTTGACTGCGATCCATGCGAATGCGGTAACGCTCCAGCGCCTTGGCCAGTTCGGCCTCGTCGACCTCGCCGAGCGCCACACCGGTGGCGCCGGAATCACCGCCGGTCCCGCTTGGCGAAAGCCGGAGAGGCTGATTGGTCGACAGCGCCTCGGGACTGGAACTCTGCTGCGTCGTGCAACCAAGCGTGAGCGCCGCCGCGAAAAGGGCTGCCGCCAACCCGACCACCCGCGGGCGCAGCGGTGTCGCGGAGTATCGTAGTGCGGTGCGCGGCATCCCGATGTGGTTCTGCGTGCAGCGAATCGCCTTGTCTTTCATGTCGTTCTGGGTTGCGAACAAATGCGCCACAGTTAAGGCGGCTCGAGTATGCCCGAGATGACGCGGCTCTCCAAACTGCGCCTGAGCGGGCTTATCGCCCGAACCATCGCCGCCAGCGCGACCGGCCGGGCGACGCATCTGCGCCCTCATGCGCCTGATGGTTGCCGGTGGACCCGGCATCTCTTGCGGTCTGCGGCGCTTCGTCCGCGCCCTCTCCGAGCGTCGAGAGACGCGATTTCAGCGAAACGCGCGCGCCCGGCGTCGCGTCGCTCTCGTCGTAAACCCCGGCACGGGAGCCGCGCAGCGGCGGCAGGATTTGCGCCTCAGCGCTCCGGGCTGTATCGGGTGAATCGGCTGGCTCGGCTTGGGCATCGTCTCGCTTGGTTTGGGCGGAGCCGGAATCCGCGCGTCCGTTGGCTGCGCTTGCCGGCTGGCTGCTCCCGGCCGCCGCGCCGTTCTGGGTGCGCCGCGTTTCGGCTGCGGTCCTATGAACCCGATCCCGGATGCCGAACAGGCGGCGAACACGGCGGACCGCGCTTTCCGTGGGGGCGTCGGATGACGCTTTTTCTGAAGCCGCTTCTGCCGCACCTTGCTCTTTCCCGGGCCCACGCCCCGGTGCGGCGGTGTCGTACTTCGGCTCAGCTGCGTCCGGCCCCGCGGCTTTGGACGCGCCCCCTGGCGCGGCATCCGGCGAAACATCGTCCGCGTCGTCCTCCTCGGGTGTGACATCGCGCATCCGCTGCGCTCCGCGCCCCCAGCCACGCGCCCAGGATCGCGCCTGCGCCCGCAAGCCGCCGGGATAATCAGCCCCAGCCTCGCGCGGAGAAGGCGGCGGCAGAAACATCCGGTGCAACGGCGCAGTCAGCAGGTTGGTGGCCTGCGCGGGCTGTGGCGGCGCATCGGCCAGCCGGTCGCGCAGGCGCTCAAGCGCGGCGATCAACATGCTGAGGAAGCGCACCAACTCCAGCCGGGCGCGGCGGCGCAGCTTGGCGGTGCCCAGCCGCAACCGCTCGGACCGCTTCTCCAATTCCAGACGCGCGATGAATTGCCGGCCCGTATCGCTTAACTCCGGCGCGCGCCGCAGCACATCGGCATAGCGCTGGCGCAGCGCGTGCGCCTTCACGAGAAAGTCGTAATGCACGCCGAGTTCGCCAGCTTCCAGCCCGAGGGCGCGCTCGCGGGCACGGGCGGTGGCTTCCCCGGCGCGATCGCGCGCATCGCGGGCCATGTCGGCGGCGCGCTTGACCCCTTGAGACAGCCTGTCGGGAAAGCGATCCCCCGCGCGGCGCGCGAACGCGGCGGCCTGCGCGATGGCGGGGTGGTGGCGCAAACCGGCGGCACGGGCCGCGGCATGGCGAACATATTCTGGCGCGCGTGAGATGGCCGAGCGCAGCCCGTGAAAGCCCGCGCCCGGGCGAACCGGCCGCAGCCGGATGCGCGGCAGACCTGCGGGAAGAGCCATCAAGCCGCGCGCAGATTTGACTGCCAGACCGGGCAATGCGCGAAGCCCTAGCCAGAGAGCCATCCCGACGGCCCGCCCCCCGCGCCAGACATGCCGGGCGATGACGCCGAGGCCCTGCCAGGCATATCCAGAAAGTGTGCCCACGCCCCACGCCAGCGTGAGGCCCGCACCGCCCAGCCACGCCAAGCCACGCGGCACGGCGCGCGCCCAGGCGGCAGGATAAGCGATGATCTCGCGCCAGGTGGGAAAGCGTTCGCGCTCACGCTCGTCGGCGATTTCACCTTCGACACCGCTGACGAAAGTCTGCATGTCCTCGTCGGCCAGCACGAGGCGCAGGGCCACTGGATCATCTCGCAGCGGCGCGGCGTCGAGAAACAGCAGGTCCTCGGCATCCCGGCAAAATTCCTCGTACGCGCCAGGCTCGGAAAATGCCTCGCCGAACACCTGCGGATCGTCGATCAGCAACACATCCGCCGCCGCCCAGATGTCCCGGCGCATGTTCAGGATTTCGGTGAGCGGCGGGCAGTCATCCCGGCCAAGCGCCCGTGAAAGCTCCGCGCGCAGCGCGCTCACATCGTCGAAATAATCGCTGTAATCATTGACGCGGGTCAGCAGCGCATTCGTGCGGCCCGCGATGTCCGCTGCGCCGCTTGCGAAGCCTGCTGAACGGACATCCGCGAAAATTTCGGGCGCTTCGCGCACACGCATCCACGCTTCGTTGGCAAGAGCCAGCTTGCGCCGCTGCCGACGGCGCGCATAGAGCCGGTGGAGCCACCAGGCGCCGACGCTGAGGGCGATCCAGACGGCGATGACGCCCAGAATCGAGGTAATCTGAGGCATGGCGTTTGCTTAACACGGGCGCGGGTGAGCGCGCACGCGGGTGATCGCTTGGCCCACAGCGCGGGCGGGTCTACCCAATCTGATAGAACTTTTTCGTTGGATAAAGCGAAAATGGGTTTTGCGCTGTTGGATCGTCGCGCGCACGGCGCTATGCTGATGGCAAACGGATGCGGTGGTCACGCACTGGCGAGAGTTCGTTGTCCGACGGGGCAGCGTGCTGCAAGGAGGTCACTTCCATGACCGATGAGAATGATAAGAATGACCGCTTTGACGTCTTCAAGCAGTTGAGCGATATCAGCCGGCAAAATCTGGCTTATCTGTCGGGAACACTCCCGCCTTTCGCCGCCTCTCTGGCGAAATGGAACCTGGAAATGCTGCGTTTCAGCGCGCAGCGGGCGCTTGAATATCGCGAGTTGTCGACGCGCATGGCGCAGTGCCGCTCGCCCGTCGATGTGGTGAACGAGCAAAAGCGCTTCTTCGAGCATATGCAGAGCGAATATGCCGAGGAGATGGGGCGATTGCTCGAACTGCTGAACGGCATCGCGGACGTAAAGCCGGACGACGGCGCACAACCCGCCGCAGCCACCTTCACCGCCGCACCGCATTCGCCACCGCACAAGCCGGAGCCCTCTGCGCCAACCCCGCCACCGGCCCCGGACACGCTCGCCTACGAGATGACGGAAAATGTTTCGCAGGCGGCGAGCGAAACAGCGGAATCTGCACGGACGATGGCGGGCGCCGCCAGCGCGGCGGCAGAGCAGATCGCGGGCGAAGCGCGCGCGGCAATGGAGCAGGTCGAAGGCGCCACGCCGGGCGCGAACGAGGCCCGCGCCGCCATCGGTGCAGCCGAAGCCGCCGCCACGACCATCGCGCGCCAAGCCGAAGCGACCGCCGCATTGGTGGCCGGAAGCGCGGCGGCGATGGGTAGCGCGATGAGCGCGTCCTCGGACGATTCCGACGAAGGTCAGAGCGCGGAGAGCGACGATAGCGAAGTCGAAAGCGAGGACATGGAGGTGGGCGCTTCGGTGAACGCCGAGAGCGCGGCCTCCGGCGCGGATGACGACGGTGATGATGACGCGAGCAGCAGCACAGCCGAGGACGAAACCCAGACCGCGGCGTCCATGATCTCCGAGACGGAGCCCGAGCAGGACGAGAATTCCGAGGACGACTCCGGGTGGTCAGATGCATCAGCCGCGCCGGATATGCCCGCGGGCTCGGATGATACCGCGAGTACGGAAGAGCCGGCGGAGACGGCTGACGACCAAGACGAAGA
>CAYFVF010000030.1:0-6473 GCA_964346335.1 uncultured Hyphomicrobiaceae bacterium | reverse complement strand
GACCAAGACGAAGAGAAAGACCACGACGACGAAGCGCGCGACCCATCGGATGACCGCACCCCTTAGGCCGCCAGTTCGCGCCGACGCGCTGCGGCTTGGTGAAGGATGGCGCTCCGGGCGGACCGCCGTCCGCCTGCTGTATCTTGAAGCGACGCGAACAACCCGAGCGAACCGAGGAAAGGAGTTTTGGCAATGCAGGAAATGCCCAAGATGGGCGAGATGCCCGAGCCGATGCGCCAGGTTATGAAATCAAGCATCGAGCAGGCGCGACGCGCGTTCGAAACCTTCATTTCGGCCAGTCAGCAGGCGATGGCGAATATCGACACAAGCTCTTCGCCGGCGTCACACAGCATGAAGATGCTCAACCAGAAGATCGCCGAGTTCACCAAGGCCAACGCCGAGGCGAATTTCGACCTCGCCATTAAGCTGGCCGACGCGAAGGAAATGAAGGACGTTATCGAGTTGCAGAACCACCATGTCCGGCACCAGATGGACACTTTCGCCCAGCAACTCGAAGAGCTGCGCCGCCTGACGACCGAAGTGGTTACCGAAGCGGCCTCCAAGGCGACGACACCGCCCGTCCCCGGCAGCGGCTACTGAGGCGGACGCCGGGCTGACGAACGATCAGGCGTCGGGACCGCGCCAGTCGGGCGCGAGGTCGTCACCGCGCAGTGTGTTGCTGGAACGGGCCGGCTCTGCGCCAGAGCGGCCCTCCCGGCGCGGCGCGTGCATGTCGCCCTGTGACGGGTACGTGCGCTCGCGATCCCATTCCTGTTGATCGGATGGCGCGCCCAGCGCGGCTTCATAGACCAGTTGCGCGCCGTAGTAGACGCGCTGCACGACGGCATTGGCCATCATGCTGGTATTTTCGCAAAGCGCGGCGTTGCGTACGCAAAAGGTCTGGACGTTCTCGACGGCCTCCGACACGCCGGTGTACACGCGCTGCTTCTCTTCCGGCGAGGAAGGCAAGAATAGCGCGACAATGCAGAGCACGATGGCGATCCGCAGCATAAACATAACCGTCTTTCCCCATTGCCTATCTGATGACTTTCGCGTAGGGCGATAGGAACTGGTCTATCAGTTGCTGGGAAACACCACGCGAATCGCTGCGTGTGAATTTTAGCCCTTTTTTTGTAAAAAGCTGAATACGGTCAGCGTGGGAGATTTGTGGCCGGATCTGCATATTCGCTGGGGCTGCAAGGGGAGCCACCAGACATGACGCCCTTTTCAGCACGCCTGACACTCGTGAGCTTTCTCCTGCTGGCCGGCGCGATCGCCACCAATGCGCTCTATCTGCAAGCGCCGCTTGAGACCAATTCGCGCGTGACAAGCTCGGTGACGGAGCCCGCCAAGCCGGACGAGGCCGAGCGGATCTCGCCCACACCGCGTGCAGAACGCAACCAGCCCCGGCAGGCCGCGCCGAAGGGCGATTTGCAGGCCGGGCGCAGCGGCTCCACCAACAATCCGCCGCGCGATAATGAAGTCCGCAGTGCGCCAGCGCCGGAGAACCCGAGCGAACCGGACGCCGATCCCGTGCCCCTGCCGCCGGAGGAGGTGATCCGCGCGATCCAGCGTGAGCTAGCCTTCCGGAATTATGCGGTCGGCCGCCGCGATGGCCGTCTCGACACAGCGACGCGGCTCGCGATACTCAACTACCAATACGACGCGGGTCTGCGCTTGACGGGCCGGCCATCTGAGGCTGTATTGAAGGACATTCTGTTCGGGCCGTTTCAGGGGGCCGCGTCGGACCGTCGCATCGCGCAATTCGAGGCCGATAGCGCGCTGGTGGCGCGTGTGCAACGGGTGCTGTCGCGGCTTGGCTTCGGCAATCTCGCCGAGAACGGCCGGCTGGGTGCTGAGACCCGCGCGGCAGTGCGTGAATTCGCGGCGTTCCGGGATTTGCCGCGTGACGGACGGCTGTCCCCGCGGTTGCTCCTTGAACTGGTCGAGATCACCGACGAACGACTAGCGCGCGGCGGTGCGCGCTCCGCCGGCGAGCTTGACGGGGGACGATAGCCACGGTGGACGGCAGCGGCAATCTACGGCTAAAGTCGTAGCTATGACGGATTTCCAAGTGTCAGAGGCGCTCGGGCAAACGCAGGATCGAAGTCATCGATGAAAGACCATCATCTTATCGTCGTTGACGACCACCCGCTGTTCCGCGATGCGCTGAAACAGATATTGCAAGGGTCGGTGCCCGCCTTGCGCATCAGCGAGGGCGGCTCGTTCGACGACCTGGCCAAGGTGATCGACGCGGGCACGGAGATCGATCTCGTGCTGCTTGACCTTGCGCTGCCCGGCGCGGATGGCTTGTCCGCACTGATCCAGCTTCGGGTGCGATATCCCGAGTTGCCGGTGGTGGTCGTCTCGGCGAGCGAGGCGCCGCCCACCATGCGCCGCTGCCTGCAACTTGGGGCGCTCGGCTTCATCCCGAAGAGCCTTTCCGCACAGCAGATACGCGAAGCCGTCGATGCCGTGTTGGGCGGCCGGGTCTGGACGCCCGCCGAAATCGATCTGGATGGCGCGGACACCGAGGAAGTCTCGGAGTTGCTGTCGCGCATGGCCTCGCTGACGCCGCAACAGGTCCGTGTACTGGCGATGTTGTCCGAGGGACTGCTCAACAAGCAGATCGCCTTTAAGCTCGGGGTGTCGGAGGCGACGGTAAAGGCGCATGTCTCGGCGATCCTCCAGAAGCTGGGCGTGGACAGCCGCACGCAGGCCGTGATCGCGATGAACAAGATTGACAGCCTCGACCCGCGCACCGAGGACGCCAGCAGCTGAACCCTTCCGCGCGCCACACCGCCGCATTGCCGGTTCGCCACCCGTGCGGGCGGGCCTCACCGGCCTGAAAACTCTGCGTGTATCCCAATTGACCGGCTTTCCGGCGGGCGCGATTCGCGCAATAATATATGTGAAGCGGATGAGGCATCCACGCTTCAGTCAAGCATTTTTCAGGCTTGCTTTACGCGGGCAAACCATTAGGATCGCAATTCTCGGGGGTTCGTGGCCATAGCGCCACAATTCGTGCAGATTTCGGTCGTGATTGTCCTTCTGGAGTGATTAGAGGAAGCCTCGGAGGCATTGGTTAGATGGCAACCATCGCATTGGTTGACGACGACAAGAATATTCTCACCTCGCTGCGGATGCTGCTCGAATCGGAAGGTTACAAGATCGACGCCTACACCGATGGCATGTCCGCGCTCGACGGGCTGAGCAGCGATCCGCCGGATCTCGCAATACTCGACATCAAGATGCCGCGCATGGACGGCATGGAGCTGTTGCGGCGCGTGCGCCAGAAATCCGAAATCCCCGTCATCTTTCTCACCTCCAAGGACGAGGAAATCGACGAGCTGTTCGGCCTGCGCATGGGCGCGGACGATTTCATCCGCAAGCCATTCTCGCACCGGCTGCTGGTCGAGCGCGTGAAGACCATCCTGCGCCGCTCCGAACCCAGGGTGGCCGGCGCCCCCGTCGCCGAGGGCAAATCGGTTCTGGAGCGCGGCAAGCTCAAGATGGACCCGGAGCGCCACACCTGCATGTGGGATGAAAAGCCGGTCACGCTCACGGTCACGGAATTCCTGATCCTCCAGGCGCTTGCGCAACGCCCCGGCGTGGTCAAGAGCCGCGATGCGCTCATGGATGCTGCCTATGATGACCAGGTTTACGTAGATGACCGCACGATCGACAGCCACATCAAGCGGCTGCGCAAGAAGTTCAAAATGGTCGATGACGATTTCGACGTGATCGAGACGCTTTACGGCGTTGGCTACCGCTTCAAGGAGGCCTAGTGCAGTGACACAGACACGTGATCCACGTTTGCAGCACGGTCGCATTCAAGTGTCTGTGTTGGAAACTTCACTAGAAACAATATCTTGCTAGTGCATCTTTGACGCATTCATTCGCCCTCGGACTCGCTGCTCGGTGAAGCGAATGAATGCGTCGATGCACTAGCCGCTGGCGCGACGTCTCGCGTCATTATTGCGACCGCATGATGCGCCTCGTGCGCGCAGCGCATAAATGCAAAACGGGTGGGATACGATGGCCGTCGATACGAGCAGCGCCCTCGCAGGGGGCAGTGCGTTAAGGCTTCCAAGGCTTCCGGCGATCGGCTGGCGCTATCTCGTGCGCCAATTCAACCGCGTGGGCTTCAAGCTCAGCTTCAACTCGATCGCCCTGCACATTATCGTGTTGAACTTTGTCGCGCTGGTCATCCTCGTCGGCGGCATCCTGTATCTCAACCAGTTCCGCGAGGGGCTGGTGGATGCAAAGGTCAACAGCCTGCTGACGCAGGGCAAGATCATCGCGCAAGCGGTGGCTCAGACCACGTCGCCGGAAGGCGATACGGCAAACGGCCAGTCAGGCGGCAATATCGACCTCAGCGCGAGCGGGTTCTCCGGCTCGGAAAGCGGCCTCGACAATCTCGCGTTCAACATCGACCCGGAAGAGATCGCTCCGCTGCTCAGCAGCATGGTCGAGCCGACCGGAGCGCGCGCGCGTGTATACGACCGGGAGGGCAACCTGCTCGTTGAT
This sequence comes from uncultured Hyphomicrobiaceae bacterium, assembly GCA_964346335.1. GTDB lineage: Bacteria > Pseudomonadota > Alphaproteobacteria > Rhizobiales > Rhodomicrobiaceae > Dichotomicrobium. The sequence goes on along the minus strand of CAYFVF010000030.1, from coordinate 1,943 downwards.
AGCCAGGCATTTTACTCGCGCGGGCAAATGATGTGGTTCGAGTTGTCCCCCGTCGAAACCGAGCAGGCCGGCATTTTCGAGCGCGCATGGTCGTGGGTCCAGGCGCAGTTCCGCAGCCAGCAGCTTCCGCTCTACCGCGATGTCGGCGCGGAAAACGGCAAGGCTTATAACGAAGTCAACATGGCGCTGAACGGCCTCTCCACCCCGATCGTCCGCGTCGACGAGCACGGAGAGACGGTGGTGAGCGTGGGCGTCTCCATCCAGCGGCTGCAAAAGGTGATCGGCGTGCTGATGCTGTCGACGCGCGGCGGCGACATCGACCAGATAATCGCGGAGGAGCGTGCGACGATCATCTGGATGGCCGGTGGCGTGATCGTGGTGACGGTGCTGCTCTCGCTCATCCTCGCGGGCACGATCGCCGGTCCGATGCACCGGCTCGCGCAAGCCGCCGAGCATGTCCGCCGCGACGTCAAGACGAGGCGCAAGATCCCGGATTACTCCCATCGCCGCGACGAGATCGGCCACCTGTCGCGCGCGCTCAACGATATGACAGGGGCGATGTACAGGCGCATGGAAGCCATCGAGACATTCGCCGCCGACGTGGCGCACGAGTTGAAGAATCCGCTGTCATCCATGCGCAGCGCGGCCGAACTGCTGCCCAAAGCTCGCACGGAAGACCAGCGCAACGAGCTGGTGCGCGTAATTGGCGAGGATGTGCGCAGGCTGGACCGCCTGATCTCGGAGATTTCCGATGCGTCGCGGCTAGATGCTGAACTGGCGCGCCAGCGTGCCGAACCAATCAATCTGGCAAGCCTGCTGATGACAGTTTCCAACGTGAATAACGGCTTCCACCGCGAGGACTACCCGGCGATCAATCTCCATGTCGAGGGTGTTCGCAACTGTGAGGCAGCGCGCAAGTCGCGGGCCTTCATGGTCAATGGCCATGACAACAGGCTGACGCGGGTGCTGACCAATCTGCTGGATAACGCAGCGTCGTTCTCGCCCGATGATGGCAAGATCATGGTGTCGATGCGCCGGCTCACCAAAACCAAGGAGATCGAGATCCTTGTCGAGGACGAGGGCCCCGGCATCAACAACCAGGACCTGGAAAAGATCTTCAACCGCTTCTACACGGATCGACCCGAAGAGCACGGCCACGGCAAGAACTCCGGTCTCGGCTTGCATTTGGCCCGCCAGATCATCGAGGCGCATGGTGGACGCATCTGGGCGGAGAACCGCAGCCTGCCGCGCTCGCAGGTCGGCGCGGCCCGTGCGCCGGAACGTGGCGCCCGCTTCGTGATCCGCTTGCCCGCCGCGTGAGGCGATGCCGGGCGTGCCCCATGATGGCGCGGACGGGGAGGGCTGCGTGCGGCTGCAAGCGACCGCGGTCACGATCGCGGGTACCACGGCGCTTCTGCGCGGGCCACCTGGCGCGGGCAAATCTGACCTGGCGCTGCGGCTGATTGCCGAGCGGCCACCTGAAGGAGAACCGCCAGCCCGTTTGCTCGCGGACGATCAGGTCATCATCGCGCGTGACGGCAACACCCTCACCGCGCGCGCGCCCGACCCCATTGCCGGGCTGATCGAAATCCGCGGCGTTGGCATCCGCCGTGTGCCGAGCGTAAGCGACGCGCGGGTCGGCCTGATCATCGATCTCGTTGCGCGCGAGGCCGTTCCGCGCCTTCCGCCTGATCCGCTGCCCACGGAGGATGTCCTCGGCCTGCCCGTCCCGGTCGCCAAGCTTTCGCCGTTCGAGGCCTCCGCGCCACTCAAGGTGCGTGCACTGTTAGGGATTTGGGGCGCAAGCGCCGTGTGATCTCACGCGGCCTGCTTCGCCTGCCCGGCCAGCTCCGCCAATCTCCGCGCCAGCCAGCGCGCGCCGTTGAGTCGGTCCTCGATGCTGTCCCAATCCGCCTTGTAGACCAGCTTGTGATCCGCCTGCA
>CAYFVF010000029.1:0-14002 GCA_964346335.1 uncultured Hyphomicrobiaceae bacterium | reverse complement strand
TCTTCCAGCCGAAGTTCATCTTCTACGCGACGTACCTGTCCGAGAAGATCGGCTACGCGCGCTACATCACCATTTATCGGCACCTTGAGCGTAACCCTGAGCGGCGATTCCACCCGATCTTCAAATGGTTCGAGAAGTGGTGCAATGACGAGTTCCGCCACGGCGAGGCGTTTGCCCTGATGATGCGCGCGAACCCGCACGTGCTCACCGGATTGAACAAGTACTGGGTGAAATTTTTTATCCTCGCGGTCTACGCCACCATGTATGTACGCGACCATGCGCGCCCGGCATTCCATCGCGCGCTCGGCGTGGACCCAACCGAATACGACTATCAGGTCTTCAACATCACTTCGGAAATCTCGAAACAGGTGTTCCCGCTCACCGTGGACAGCGACCACCCGGCGTTCCGGGCATCACTGGAGCGGCTGCGCAAGATTTCCAATGGTATGTCAGCGGCGAAAGAACGCGGCGGCATCATCGGCCGGATCAAATGGCTTACATACAGTGCGGGAGCGGCTTTGTCGTTCGCGCGCCTATACCTGATCCCGGCGAAGAGCAACGAACTGCCGGCGCAAAGCCGCCTGGTGCCGACCTGGTAGGACGAAAGCGATGGTCGAATACGGTCTGGCGATCCTTTATGCATTGTTCATCTGGTGGTTCAGCACCGGCTTAATCCTGCTTCTGGATGGACTGCCGCGCCGGACCTTCGGATGGAGCATGATCGGCATGACCGTGCTCGCCGTCGCCGCGCTTTACGGGCTTACGGCCGTGGCTGGCGATACCTCACTGGCCGGGGCTTATATCTCGTTCACTTGCGGGCTGGCGGTTTGGGCTTGGCATGAGTTGAGCTTTCTCACCGGCTATGTCACCGGCCCGCGCCGGACACCCTGTCCCGAAGCGCCGAGCGTCTGGGGCCGCTTCCGCTACGCGAGCGAGACGGTCATCCATCACGAACTGGCGATCGCGGCGACCGCGGCTCTCATGGCGGCCCTGACATGGGGCGCCGCCAACCAGATCGGCCTGTGGACTTTTGTCATCGTGTGGCTGATGCGCCTCAGCACGAAACTTAACATATTTCTGGGCGTTGCGAATCTGGCCGAGGAGTTCTTGCCGCCGCATCTGCGCTACCTGGAGAGCTACTTCCGCCGCCGGCCGCTGAACCTGCTGTTCCCGGTCTCGGTGACGGTCTCGACCGTCATAACCGTGCTAGTGTTCGAGCGCGGGCTGGCCCCGGGCGCCACGCCGGGAGAGGTCGCCGGCGCGATGTTCCTCGGCACGCTCCTGGCGCTGGCGGTGCTGGAGCATTGGTTCCTGGTGCTGCCGATCCCGGCGACAGCGTTGTGGCAATGGGCGCTGGATGCGCACCGCGCGCGACGCGCACGCGCGAACCGGCCTGCAAGCACGGACGGCAGCGACCTGTTCAACCTTTCGCCGGCGGCGTCCGGCGCAACAAGGCCACCCGCGAACGAGTATCGCGCGGCTGGTCTAAACTGGGGCAAGCACGACCTTGCACCGCAATCGCGGGCATGGGACGTGCCTAACAACAAACCAAATGTGTTTCCTGGGCGTGGGTCTGCGCCGGGCTCGCTGGACTGAAGTGGAGGAGAGCAATGGATTATAACGGGTTTTTCCGCGACCGGCTTGACGAACTCCGCGAGGAGGGAAACTACCGGATTTTCGCCGAACTGGAACGCCGGGCCGGGAATTTCCCGCGCGCCAAGCAGCACCGCGAAGATGGCGAAGCCGAGGTCACGGTGTGGTGTTCCAACGACTATCTCGGCATGGGCCAGCATCCGGCGGTGATCGAGGCCATGAAGGAGGCGCTTGAAAACTGCGGCGCCGGGGCTGGCGGGACCCGCAACATTTCCGGCACCAACCACTATCATGTCGTGCTTGAGCGCGAACTGGCCGACCTCCACGCCAAGGACGCCGCGCTTTTGTTCACCTCCGGATATGTCTCGAACTGGGCCGCGCTGAGCACGCTTGCCTCGCGCATCCCTGGCTGCGTCGTGTTTTCCGATGAGGGCAACCACGCCTCCATGATCGAGGGCATCCGCCATTCGCGCGCGCAAAAGCGCATCTGGAATCATAACGATCCCAAGGACCTGGACCGCCAGCTGAGCGAATATCCCAAGGACACGCCGAAGCTCGTGGCGTTCGAGTCCGTCTATTCGATGGATGGCGACATCGCCCCGATTGCCGAGATCTGTGATGTCGCCGACAAGCATGGCGCAATGACCTACCTCGACGAGGTTCACGCGGTCGGCCTTTATGGCCCGCGCGGCGGCGGCATCGCGGAGCGCGAAGGGCTGATGGACCGTCTCACCGTGATCGAGGGCACGCTGGGCAAGGCATTCGGCGTGGTCGGCGGCTACATCACGGGAACCAAGGAACTGTGCGATTTCATCCGCAGCTTCGCCTCGGGCTTTATCTTCACGACAGCCCTACCCCCGGCCGTGGCCGCCGGCGCAATCACGAGCATCCGGCACCTCAAGCAAAGCCAGATGGAGCGCGAGCGTCATCAGCGCGTGGTGGCCAAAGTGCGCGCCCGGCTTGATGCGATCGGCATCCCGTACCTGCAAAACCCCAGCCACATCGTTCCGGTGATGGTTAAGAACCCGGTGAAATGCCGGTGGATCAGCGACTGGCTGATGGATCATCACGGCATCTATGTCCAGCCGATCAACTATCCCACGGTGCCGAAGGGAACCGAACGCTTGCGCATCACCCCCTCGCCGATTCATACCAATGCGGACATCGACAGGCTTGTCGGGGCGCTGAACGAGTTGTGGTCGGAATGCGCACTGGCGCGGCAGGTGGCGTAAGCCTAACCTGCTTAGCGTAAACGCCTAGAGCCTGTTCAATCAAATCCAAACCTCTGAACAGGCTCCAAGTTCTTGTTTGGTCGCACTTTCGGACGCAAGATCCGGATTCCACTCTTGCTGAAAGTGCTTTAGGGAGATGAGCGGCTTCATGGCTGGGCCTTATCCGTTCTCAGCGATCGTCGGGCAGGACGAAATGAAACTGGCCCTGATGATCGCGGCAGTCGATCCAAGCATTGGCGGCGTGCTGGCCTTTGGCGAGCGCGGGACGGGCAAATCGACGGCGGTGCGCGCTCTCGCGGCGCTGCTTCCGCCCGTCCAAGCGGTGGAGGGCTGCCCCTACCACTGCGACCCGGCGAAGCCTTGCGGCTTGAGCGACGACGCATGCGCTTATGCCGCAGACGGCGCCACACCGACGGCGCACACCATTCCCGTGCCGGTCGTGGACCTGCCGCTCGGCGCGACCGAGGACCGTATCGTCGGTGCTCTCGATCTCGAACGCGCGCTCACGCGCGGTGAAAAGGCGTTCGAGCCGGGCCTGCTGGCGCAGGCGAACCGGGGCTTCCTCTACATCGACGAGGCCAACCTGCTGGAAGATCATCTGGTCGACCTGCTGCTCGACGTCGCGGCGACAGGCCAGAACATCGTGGAGCGAGAGGGCTTGAGCATCCGCCACCCGGCGCGATTCGTGTTGGTGGGCAGCGGCAACCCCGAAGAGGGCGAACTGCGGCCGCAGCTGCTCGATCGCTTCGGCCTGTTCGTGGAGGTTTCCGCCCCGCGCGACCTGCAAGAGCGCGTGCAGGTCATTCGCCGTCGCGACGATTTCGAGCGTGACCCGGACGCCTTTGCGGAGACGTGGCAGCCGCAGGAGGATGCGCTGCGCGAGGCGATCTCCTTCGCGCGGGAGAACCTCCACGCCGTCGCCGCGCCTGACGATGTGGTCGCGCGCGCGGCGGAGTTATGCGTGAGCCTTGGCACCGACGGCCTGCGCGGAGAACTCACACTGATCCGGGCGGCGCGCGCGCTGGCCGCCCTGGAGCAGCAGACGACGACCAGCCAGGATCATCTGCGCCGCGTGGCTCCGGCCGCCCTGCGCCACCGGCTGCGGCGCGATCCGCTGGACGAGGCCGGCTCAGGGGTGCGCGTGGACCGCGCCATCAGCGAGGTATTCGACGCCGAAACGGGCCCCGGCCTGGCCCAGCCCGCCGCGCTGTGACCCGCCAGAACGCCCCCGGACTGGAACACGGCGCCCATTGGCGCGGCGACATGCTCGTGCCGGACGCCGAGGCGCCGGGCACAGCGCCCACCGGCGACGCCGCCCCATCACAATGGCAAAACGCGCTGCTGGCCGCCGCTATATTCAGCACCGATCCCGTCGCGCTTGGCGGCATCATGGTCCATGCCCATGCCGGTCCGGTGCGCGACGCGTGGCACGCCTACCTCGACTCGCTTTGGCCGAGCGATACGCCGCGCCCGCGCGCGCCCGCGAATATCGCCGATGACAGGCTGCTCGGCGGGCTGGACATCGCGGCAACCCTGCGCGCCGGCCGGCCCGTCGCCGATCGCGGACTGTTGGCGGAAGCCGATGGCGGTTACATCGCGCTGGCGATGGCCGAACGCGTGCCCCTTTCGTCCGCCGCGCGCATCACCGCCGCCATGGACCGCTGCACCGCCGTGCTGGAGCGCGATGGGCTGGCCGTCACGCTGCCTGCGCGCTTCGGGGTGGTCGCCTTTGATGAGAGCATCGGCGAGGACGAGGCCCCGCCCGCCGCGCTGAGCGACCGGCTCGCCTTCGCCGCCAGCCTGCACAGCGTCGCATGGGGTGAAGCCGCCCAGCATACCGGCGCACCGGATGCCGAGGCTGTCGCCGCAGCGCGCGCGCGCCTCGACCAGATCGTCGTAAGTGACGCCATCATTGAGCGCCTTTGCGCGGTCTCGCTTGAGCTTGGCATCCCCTCATCCCGAGCCGCGTTCTTCGCCGTGCGCGCCGCCCGCGCCGCCGCCGCCCTCGATGGCCGAGACGAGGTGAAGGAGGCCGACGCGATCCTCGCAGCACGCCTGGTGCTGGCGCATCGGGCCCAGCAGGTGCCAGCACCGCCGCCGGCCGAGGAAACGGAGTCGGAGCAGGAGCCGCCGCCGGAACCGCCCAACCCGAGCGAAGGCGAAAACGAGACGGACGAGAGCGAAGCGGACGCGCCGCTCCCCGAGGACATCCTGCTCGCGGCGGCGAAAGCGGCGATCCCCGAGGGCCTGCTCAACAGGCTGCGCGCTGCCAACATTCGCGGCGGCCAGAGCGCAGCGGGGCATTCAGGCGCGCTCGCCAACGCCAAGCAGCGCGGCCGCCCCTTCGGTGTGCGCGCCCAGGCCCCCGGCGCCGGAGCAAGGCTGAATGTCGTCGAGACGTTACGCGCCGCCGCGCCGTGGCAGAACCTGCGCCGGAGCACCGCGGACACGCATGCGCTAGCCCACAGCCGCCGCGTTATCATCCGCCCAGAGGATTTCCGCGTAACCCGGTTCAAGCAACGAAGCGAAACCATGACGATCTTCGTGGTCGACGCTTCAGGCTCAACGGCGCTCAACCGCCTCGCCGAAGCCAAGGGGGCGGTCGAGCTGCTGTTGGCGGATTGTTATGTGCGACGTGACCAGGTGGCGCTTGTCGGCTTTCGCGGGCGAACGGCGGAGTTGCTGCTCCCGCCCACGCGCTCACTGACGCGGGCGAAACGCAGCCTCGCCGGATTGCCGGGCGGTGGCGGCACGCCGCTTGCATCGGGTCTGAGCGAAGGGCTACAACTGGCGAGGAGCGCGAAACGCAAGGGCCAGACTCCGATCCTCGTGCTGCTGACCGACGGGCGCGCCAATGTCGGTCTGGACGGCAACGGCGGACGCCAGCGCGCGCAGGACGATGCGCTGATGGTGGCGCGGCTGGCCCAGCGCGAGGCGCTTATGGGTATCGTCATCGACACCTCGCCGCGCGCGCAAAAACCCGCGCAGGCCCTTTCCGAGGCGCTGGGCGCACAGTATGTGCCATTGCCGTTCGCCAACGCGGCCTCGCTGTCACAGGCCGTTCGCGCCGTTTCCGCCTGAGCCTGGGCGCGACAGAAACAGAATTGGGGCGCGTGTGTCGTATCTGACGTTTTTTGCGTTTTGCGTGGTCGTCCTCGCGGCGGCATCCTCGGGCGCCATCTTCAAGCCTGGGGACTGGTATCGCGCGTTGCGCAAGCCGAGCTGGACACCGCCGGACTGGGCCTTCCCGGTGGTCTGGTCGGCGCTTTATTTCATGATCGCCGTGGCCGGCTTCCTCGTTTGGCAGGCGGACCCGCTGTCAACGGCGATGAGCTTCTGGGTCGCGCAGCTCGTCTTCAACGCGGCTTGGTCCTGGCTGTTCTTCGGCAGGCGCGAAATGGCCATCGCGTTCGGGGATGTCAGCGCGATGTGGCTGACGATTCTGGGCTTTATCATCACGGCCTGGCCGTTGTCGCCCATCGCTTCTGTTCTGTTCGTGCCTTACTTGCTGTGGGTCAGCGTGGCGAGCGCACTGAACTTCCGCGTTTGGCGCATGAATGCGTAAAGCCGCGCATGAGAGCAGAGCCCGCTCAATGACCGCTGCATTGAACTGGACACGCGACAGCACGGACTGGCCGAATCGCGAGGCCAGCCAATTCGTCGAAGCCGGCGGTCTCACCTGGCATGTGCAGCGCATGGGCGACGGGCCTGTTGCGCTCCTGCTCCACGGAACCGGCGCGTCCACGCACTCATGGCGCGACCTCGCCCCCCTGCTCGCCAGGCATTTCACGGTGGTCGCGCCTGACCTGCCCGGCCATGCCTTTACCGAGCGGCCGCCGGCGCGCCAGCTTTCCCTGACCAACATGGCCAAGGCGGTATGCGCGCTGGTCGAGGCGCTCGACATCACCCCGCGTATCGTGGTCGGTCATTCCGCCGGGGCGGCCGTCGCGCTGCGCATGGCCATGGACCGGTGCATCGCGCCCGCGGCGATTGTCAGCCTCAACGGCGCGCTGTTTCCTTTCGCCGGCATGGCGCGACACGTCTTTCCGCCGATCGCCCGGCTCATGTTGCTCAATCCCCTCGCGCCGCGTGTCTTCACCGCCCGCGCCGCGAACCCGGAACGTGTGCGTCAGCTAATCGAAAACACCGGCTCGCATATCAGCAGCGAAGGCCTTGACCTTTATGCGCGGCTTTTCCGCCAGCCCAGCCACGTGCTCGGCGCGCTCGGCATGATGGCGAACTGGGACCTGGAGCCGCTGCAGGCCGCGCTGAGCCGGATCGACACCCCGGTCGTACTTGTCACCACGGACAACGATAAAGCCGTGCCGGCATCGAACTCGCTGCGCGCACGCGACGAGCTCCCGAACGCCAAGGTGGTCTATCTGCGCGGGCTTGGGCATCTGGCCCATGAAGAAGAGCCGGCCCGCGTCGCCGACATCGTCAAAGAGACCGCGCGCGAAAACGGCGTACTCTGATAAAAACCACGGCGCGTAAATCAATTGGCACGGTTTTGGCGTTTATTTTACAAGAACCGCTAGTGGCGGCGGGACAAGACGACGGCGGTATATCATGCACGGAAAGCGCTTTCCGTCCGATCATCCTTATCGGAAAGACCTCAACGACGAAGTTCACGCGCGCCCGCCCGAGGAGTTGGTGGCGCCCGCGCGGCTGTCATTCCTGGCGCTATCGGTAGATTCGGCGCAGCGCCAGCGCAACTTCGAGCACATATGCGATCTGGCGCGCGATCTCGGCGTTGCACCGCCCGAAGATGGTAGCAATCACTACGCCAACGACATGAACGGCTTTCGCTTGAAGTGGGAGCAGCATACCGAGTTCATGCGGTTCATGTTCGTCTTGCCCGGCGAGGAAAGCACGCCATTCGCCGAGCCAGCCGTGAGCGCCGTGCCGCCGGAGTGGCTGTCCGGTCTTGACGGCCAGGTGCTCGTCGCGACGAACGTCATTTTCGTCGAGGGCACGGACACGCCGACCGAGTACGAGGCGCTATCGCGCGATCTGTTCGGCGGCAACCCGATGGTGGGATCAAATGTTGGTGGCAGTGTCGCGCGGGCCTTCACGGATTACCGCATCCACGAGGATGGCTTCAGCCGGCTTTACATGGAAAACCACGGTTTGACCCGCCGGCAGGCCGGGCGCATGGTCCAGCGCCTGCTTGAGATCGACACGTACAGGATGCTCGCGTTGCTGACCTTCCCGCTCGCCAAGGAGCTGGCACCGGAACTGGGCGAGGCGGAACACCGGCTGGCGGAAATCACCACGGCGCTTGTCACGGCGACGCGCGTCGACGAGCCGGAACTGCTCGACCGGCTGACCAAGCTGCAAGCGGAGATCACCAGCCGGCGCTCCGATAACGACTACCGCTTCACAGCCGCCTCCGCCTACTACGAGCTGGTGCAAGCGCGCATCCGCGAGTTGCGCGAACAGCGCATTCCGGGGCTGCAGACCTTCGAGGAATTCGTCGGCCGCCGCTTGTCGCCCGCCATGAACACCTGCGAGACGGTGGCCGAGCGTCAGGCATCGCTGTCAGACAAGGTGGCGCAAGCGACGCAGCTTCTGTCCACGCGCGTTGACATTGAACGCCAGACCCAGAACCAGTCCTTGCTCGAATCCATGGACAAGCGCGCCAAGATGCAACTGATGCTGCAACAGACCGTTGAAGGTCTCTCGGTCGCGGCGATCAGCTATTATCTCGTCAGTCTCGTGGGGTACGCCGCGAAGGGGCTGGAGCCTTATGGGCTGCCGCTCGGCGCGGATGTCGTGATGGCGCTGAGTATTCCGGTCGTGGTGCTGTCCGTCTTGACGGTCGTGCGCCGTGCGCGCCGGCGCATGATGAAACAGGATCGCGCCAGCGAGACGAATTGATCCGCCGGGTAAGCCGTTTCGAGGGAGACATGATTTGGGCGTTTGGGTGGAGATCGGGTTCGCCGCGCTGGGGCTGGCGCTTGTCGGTTTCGCGGTCTGGGAGCTTATCGCGCTGCGCCGGGACAAGCGTCGCGCCGACACGGACAAGGACCGCCGCCCCCGCGATTGACCTACCAGAACTGGCGCGGCATCCGGTAGGGCAACATCGACCGGACAATGGGCGAGCGGAAGCGGTCGAGGTGCAGCGACTCGTGAATCGCCGTAACGGGCTGGCCCAGCAGCCTGGACGCCACCAGCGAGCGCGCATAGAACGGCGAGTCCTCAAGTGTCTTGACCACGCGGGCTTGCCCGTCCTCGGATTGCGTGCTGCGCGGCATCGTCCAGCCGGTCCGCGGCAGGCGCACGGATGGCGGCACGTCGATTTCGCGGACCTCGCCGTTGTCGTCGAACACCAGCGCGAGCGAGCGCCGGCCGCCACCACGCATCGTCACGTCGTACAGAACGGCTGTTTCCGTACCGAGGCTCGCGCGCGACCAATCCCAGTATCGGAAGCCGGCTTCCAGCGATTCGCTGCCGCGGTTGGAATCCAGGTAGGCAGGGCCGGACCAGCGCAAAGCCGGCTTGTCCAGCGCGACCTCAATGCGCGAGACCGGTGACAGCGGCGCCCAGGTGTGCCGGCGGTTGTCGTCGAGCGTGAAGCTGCGGGCGGCGAAGGCGCTGGGCTGGAGCGTGACCGTGCCACGGATGCGCCCAAAGAACGGTATCGTCGGTTCATCGATCTCCACGCGCAGCGCGGCCCCGTCCCAATGCAGCGTACTCGGCCCTATGGTGAACGCGTCGCGGCTGCGGACCACCGCGCTCTTGCGCCGCTCGGTCATCGCCCAGCGGTGGCCGGACTTGCCGTAAAGCGCCACATTCAGCGCACAGTGGTTCAGCGGATCGCGGCGGCCGGCCCACGCGTAATAGGGCGAGAAGACGCTGCCGACAAAGGCGATAATCGTGATGCCATGCTGGCCGTCATCGCTCAATGCGTCGAGGTACCACCACGCATATCCGCCCGGCGCGACCTCGCGGTCGAACCTGAGTCCGCCATGATGCAGTTCGCCGCCATCCGGCCCGACATCGCCACCATCGGCACCCCAGGCCCGGGATGGACGCTGCCCCCCGCCAGATACAGGCCGGGAATCCTCGTCCTGGAGCCGGGCCGATTGAAAGACGCCCGCCAGCCGTGCGACGCCGCCCCATAGATCGCGCCGCCCGTGCCGGGAAAGCGCTTTTCGAAGTGCGCCGGGCTCGACACGGCGATCGCCTCGGGCTCGCTGCGAACGCGCAGGCCACAGCGCGCCAGCAGGGAAAATGTCCGCTCCTTGCACTGGTCCAGTTCCTTCTCGCTCATGGTATGCCGGTCGCCGTTGGGCGGCGCGTTGATGATGATGAGGAGGCGTTCGCCGCCGTGTCCGTTCGTATCCGGTTGGGCGTTGTCGCCGCGATCTTGCGCGCAGATATAGGCCGTCGGCTCTCCGGGCACGCGGGCGCGCGCGAAAATATCGTCGAATTCGGCCTTGTAATCCCGGGAGAAAAAGACGTTGTGCCGGACCAGCGGGAAGCCGTCTGTCTGCGCGAGCATCGACCACGTCACGGCGGACAGTGAGCGTTGATGCTCCGGCACGCGCGGCGCCGCCGGGGCGGCGTAGCGCCCAAAGATGCCGTGGGCCAACGCCCCGCTATCGGCATTGACAAGCACGCTTGTCGCGGCAAGGCGCGCACCCGAGGACAGCGCGACGCCTTTCACAATGCCGTTTTCAACGAGAATCTCCCGCGCCTCCGCGCCAAACCGGAAGGCCGCGCCATGCCGCTCGGCGGCGCGTTGCAGCGCGTCCGCGAGACGGCGCATGCCTCCGTCGATCATCCACACGCCGTCCTGTTCCACATGCGCGATCAGCATCAAGGTTGCGGGCGCGCTGAACGGCGATGAACCGCAATAGGTGGCAAAACGCCCGAAGAGCTGGCGCAGGCGCGTGTCGTGGAAATATTTGCCCAGCGCCTTCCACAACGACTGATACGGGTTGAGCCGCAACAGGTCGGTGGTGTTGCGCCAGCCCACTCGGCCAATCATACCCGGAAAGCTCGGCTGCGGCTGCTGGATGAAGGAATGCTCCAGCGTCTGGTAAATGCGGGTGGCTTCGGCGCAGAAGGCCCTGTAACGCCGCCCTTCCGCCGGACCGGCAAACTCCGCGATAGCCTCGGCCGAGCGTGCCTGATCGGCGTACAGATCGAGTTGTTCCCTCTCGCCCCAGGCGTGACGCGCAAGGATGTTGGCCGGCGTCATGGAGAGATAAGCGTCAAGATCCTCACCGGCGGCCGCGAAGACCTCGTCAAACACGCTACGAAGCGTAAACACCGTCGGCCCGCTGTCGATGCGCACATTGCCCACGGCCGTTTCCGCCAGCTTGCCGCCCGGCGCCGCGGCCCGCTCAACGACAGTAACCGGCCGCCCCTTGGCGGCGAGCGTCAAGGCGGCGACCAGCCCGCCTATCCCGGCCCCGATGATGACAGTGTGATCCGCGCTCAAACGCCCCGTTCCTTTCGCAGCTGACGACCATCGAATGTCAATTTAATATGACAGAAAAAAGTGACAACGTGAAATGACAATCTTATGCTGAGGGCGAGGCTGACAGCCCTCTTGGCGCGCCATCCTCTTGGCGCGCCATGGCGGCGCCGGAAAGGTCAACCCACGTGCGCACCGACGGCGACACACATGAAAGCGTACCGGATGCGCCTGCGATGTCCACCAGCCCAAGGCCATCATTGCGCGAGCGGCTGACTGCATGGCGCAACCGGCTGGTTACGACCCGGCGGTTTCAGCGGTGGGCCGCGGCGTTCCCGCTGACGCGGCCAGTGGCGCGCGCCCGCGCGGCACGGCTGTTCGATCTGTGCGCGGGCTTTGTCTATTCGCAGATTCTTTATGCCTGTGTGCGGCTGAAGCTGCTGGAGCTGCTGGCGGCCGCACCGCGGACAGCGGAAGAGGTCGCGCGATCGCTTGCGCTTCCGGATGATGGCGCGCGGCGGCTGCTCTCGGGTGCCGAGGCGCTCGGGCTGGTCGAAAAGCTGGGAGACGGGCGCTTCACGCTGTCGATGGACGGGGCGGCCCTGCTCGGCAATCCCGGCGCACTCGCCATGATCGCGCATCATCCACACTTTTATGACGATCTGCGCGACCCGGTCGCGCTTGTGCGCGGCGAGGCGCAGGACACATCACTCTCGCGCTTCTGGGGTTACGCGCGGGGCGAGAATCCGGCGGCGCTCGGCCCTGACCAAATTGCCGAGTACACCGCGCTCATGTCCGCGTCGCAGTCGCTGATCGCCGAAGATATCCTCGATAGCTACGACCTTTCGCGCCACCGCCTGGTGATGGATGTCGGCGGCGGGGATGGCGCGTTCGTCGAGGCGGCGGCGGCTCGTCACCCCGGCCTATCGCTCATGAGCTTCGATCTGCCCGCCGTGGCGGACCAGGCCGCCCAGCGCATGGCGCGCGCTGGCATCACGTCGCAGGTGCGCATTGAAAGCGGAGACTTCTTCGCTGATCCGCTCCCCCCGGGCGCTGATGCCATCACGCTCGTGCGCGTTCTGCTCGATCATGACGACACCGGCGCGTTGAAAATACTGCGCCGCGCACATGACGCCTTGCCGCCCGATGGCGTGCTGCTTGTTGCCGAAACGCTGTCGGGCGTGACGGGCGCCGAGCGAATCGCGGACGCCTATTTCGGCTTTTACCTGATGGCGATGGGCAAGGGCCGGCCACGCCGCGTTGACGAGATGCGCGCGCTTCTTGCCGAGGCCGGCTTTGGCGATATCCGCCTGAGACGGACACGCCGGCCACTTCTGACCCAGTTGATGACCGCACGCCGCCCATCCACCCCAAAAGATCTGTAAAACAAACTTGACATTCTATGTGGTCAATTTAGACTTACACAAAAGAACAGGGTGCCAGGACGCCTCAGAGGCCATTGAAATGGATTGTCAACTCAACACCACAGCCGTCGTTCTGGAACGGCCCGAGATGGTCAAACTGGACCAGTTGGCGCTCACGCCGCCGGGCAAGGACGAGATCATCGTGGATGTTGCCTGGAGCGGGATCAGCACCGGGACCGAAAAACTGCTGTGGTCCGGTCAGATGCCGCACTTCCCGGGAATGGGCTATCCCCTTGTTCCTGGATACGAATCCGTCGGCCGCGTGCGTGAAGCCGGACCGGAATCAGGTCGCCAGCCGGGCGAACTCGTCTTCGTTCCCGGCGCGCGTTGCTTCGGCGAGGTGCGCGGCCTGTTCGGCGGCGCGGCCTCGCGCCTCGTGGTGCCCGGCAATCGCGTTGCGCTGATCCCTGAAGCCCTGGGCGAGCAGGGCACGCTCCTGGCGCTTGCGGCGACGGCCTATCATGCTCTGGTGATGCGCGCCGCGGATGGACCCGTGCTAATCGTCGGCCACGGCGTCCTTGGCCGCCTGCTCGCACGCTTGTCAAGCGCGCTTGACGCTCAGCCGCCCACGGTCTGGGAGATCAACGCCGACCGCGCGGCAGGCGCCGAAGGCTATGCCGTGATCGACCCCGACACGGATGATCGGCGCGACTACGGCGCGATCTTCGATGTCAGCGGGGCGAACGACATCCTCGATACTCTTATCGCTCGGCTGAAACCCCGCGGGGAAGTCATCCTCGCCGGGTTCTACAGCGACAAGGTGGCCTTCACCTTCCCGCCGGCCTTCATGCGCGAAGCCGTGATCCGTATCGCGGCGGAATGGAAGCCGGACGACCTGACGGCGGTGTGCGGTCTCATTGAGGCCGGACGCCTGAACCTCGATGGCCTGATCTCGCATCGTCAGAGCGCGGACCAGGCGCGCGAGGCTTATCACACCGCCTTCAACGATCCCGCCTGTCTGAAAATGATCCTCGATTGGAGAACGTATCAATGAGTGTGGGCAACGGCGCCAACCAGACGACGACCGTCATCGACAACATTCGCGATCAGCTCCGCGACGAAGCCGCCGTCGAACCCGAGCCCGTGCATCAGGGCGAGGCGACCAAGGAAACCCAGATAATTGCCATTTACGGCAAGGGCGGGATCGGCAAGAGCTTCACGCTCTCCAATCTGTCCTACATGATGGCGCAGCAGGGCAAGCGCGTGCTGCTGATCGGCTGTGATCCGAAATCGGATACGACCTCGCTGCTGTTCGGTGGACGCAGTTGTCCGACCATCATCGAGACCTCCACGAACAAGAAGCTGTCGGGCGAAGACGTCACCAT
>CAYFVF010000028.1:0-14010 GCA_964346335.1 uncultured Hyphomicrobiaceae bacterium | reverse complement strand
ACACGTTCGCCGCGCTGCACCACGACCCGGGTCTCTTCCGGGTGCGCGGCGTCGATCAGCATTTTGTTTCCCATCGTGATATTTCTCCAGCGCGCGCAGGGCCGCGTTGCGCCGGGCCGGCCTGTATGCGGTCGGCGGACACGGGCAGCGGGAGCGCGCACGCAATCCAGGTGCCGCAAGCTGGTGCGAAAACGCAGACATCGCGCGCCTGAAAGCGGTGCGAGCCACGGCCCGTTGGGCGGCAGCCTCGGCGGCTTGATGTCCGGTCATATTCAGATCAGCCATTGCGACACTTTTCGTGTGTTGCTTCTCAAGTCTTGACGTCTGCCACGAGGCGGTCACCAGGGGACCGGCTTGTCCACGCGGCGGCGTCAAAGACCAAACCCTTTTGTTCCATGCGCCAAGCACATCGGCGCGAAACATTTTTCGGGCGGACCAGCGTCCAACCCGATTTCCGCCGCCTCTCAAACCGAGATGGACGGCGGGAATTCGTAAGCACTGCGACAGTCCGTTGGATTTGCAAGATCCGGACCATCCGGTAAACACTTGGCGTATCAGCGGCCGCGTCCATGCGGGTATTGCGCTGGCGCCGCGGAGGTTCGCTCGTGCGGGGTGTGTGCCGCCATCAGCGAAGCATCCATACGGCGCGGTTCGCGCTATACCCGCCAGCGAAGTGGTCCTATGGCGCCAATCCTGCCGGAATGCACGCTCGCAAGAGCCCTGCGAAATTGCGTCGGCTCTCTCTCTTCTTAAACGTGTGCGCTGCGCTCAGCAAGCGTCACATGCCTCCAGCGCCTTAATGGCGTGAAAATCACAAGATAGCGTTAACTACAATACAGGCGGCAGAACAACTTGAGATCCATCGAATTCCGTGGCTACTTGCGCCCTGGTCGGAGTAAAGCGCAGCGCGTATAACGTCATTGTCCGCGCAACCCTTGGCGGCTGTGGAGGATCGCTCATGATGCAGTTTGCAACGCACCCGGCTGTCACAGCGGCATTGCGGTTCGCATCGCATGGCCGCCGCGCCGCGCTGAGCATGGCCGCCGCGCTGATGTCACTGGCCGTCTGCGCCACGGCCCAAGCGGAGCCCATCGCCAAGGATGCGCGCGTCGGCGGCGACCTGAGCAAGACGCGGTTCGTCGCTGACCTGTCGAAGCCGGTGGACTTTCGCGTTTTCACCCTCAGCAACCCGTACCGCGTCGTGATCGACCTGCCGGAAGTCAACTTCCAGATGCCGCCCGAACTGGGCACCGAGGGCCGCGGCCTCATCGCAGCGTTCCGCTACGGCCTCTTCAGTCCGGGAAAATCCCGGATTGTGATAGATGTGGTTAAGCCCGTTGCGGTTGAAAAGGCGTTTGTCCAGGACGCAGCACGGGGCAATCCCGCCAGGCTGGTGATCGACCTCGTGGCGATCAGCGAGGACGAATTCGACGAGCGCGCCGAACGGCCCGCCACCGTCGTGGGCGAGCCCCCGGAGCGCAGCCGCCGCACGGCCCGGCCCGGCCCGCTGCAAAAGGACAAGCGCGACGCCCGCAAGTCAAAACCTGTCGTCGTCATCGACCCCGGTCATGGCGGCGTCGACCCCGGCGCGATCGGTGAGGACGGCACGCTGGAAAAAGACGTGGTGATGGCTTTTTCCGAGCAACTCAAGGCCGAGTTGGAAGCGCTTGGGGCGCTGAATGTGTTCCTCACCCGCGATACCGACGTGTTCCTGCCGCTGTCCGAGCGCGTGGACGTGGCGCACCACCATAACGCCGACCTGTTCCTGTCCATTCACGCCGATGCGCTGGCCGAGAAATATGCCCGGCTCGTGCGCGGCGCGACGATCTACACGCTGTCGGAAAAAGCGTCTGACGAGCAGGCCCGCGCATTGGCCGCGAAGGAAAACAGCGCCGACCTGATCGCCGGGATGCAGCTCGACGAGACGCAAGACGAAGTCAACATGATCCTGCTTGATCTCATGCGCCGCGAAACCAAGAACTACTCCATCACCTTCGGCCGCACAATGTTGACAAAGTTGAGGGGTCATCTGACGCTTAACAAAAAACCGATGCGCTCGGCGGACTTTCGCGTGCTGCGCGCGCCGGACATTCCATCCGTGTTGCTGGAACTGGGGTACCTGACCAATCCGAAGGACGAGAAGCTTCTCACGTCGAAATCGTGGCGCGGCGAGGTGGCGGAGCGCGTGGCCCAGGCGGTGGAGGCATTCTTCAACAAGCGCGAGGTGCGTCTGCCCTACTGACAGCGCCGTCGCTAAGATGGGTACAAACGCCGGCGGCCCATGGCAAAGACGTGACGAATACGTTAAACACAATCACGATGGGGATATGCGCGCTATCGCGCCCGATGCGGTTGCGCGCGATCAGCGAGCCAGCACGAACAGTCAACGGGGTGCCGCACGACCATGCCATTTAATCTGAGTGTTCAGCCGCCGCACCGGCCCAGGCGCCGCAAGAGCATCATGTTGCGACTGTTCGGCTTTTTGTTCACCGCGGGCGTCATCGTCTTTCTCACGGTTGCGGCGGCGGCAGCCTACATCCTTTGGCAATTCTCGCAGGACCTGCCCGATTACGAGGCGCTGGCCAACTACGAACCGAAGGTGATGAGCCGGCTGCACGCCAATGACGGGCGCCTGATCGCCGAGTACGCGCGCGAGGACCGTCTTTATGTGCCGGTCGAAACAGTGCCCGACCTCGCGGTTCATGCTTTCATTTCCGCCGAGGACAAGAACTTCTTCGAGCATGGCGGGATCGACCTTCCGGCGATTCTCCGCGCTGTCATCGTCAATATCCAGAATTATCAGGCCGGTCGCCGGCTCGTGGGCGCCTCCACGATCACCCAGCAGGTCGCCAAGAACTTTCTGTTGTCCAGCGAGCGCAGCATCGAGCGCAAGGTCAAGGAAGCGATGCTCGCGATCCGCATGGAGCGCGCGTTCGACAAGCCCAAGATCCTCGAACTCTACCTCAACGAAATCTATTTCGGCATGGGCTCCTACGGGATAGCAGCAGCGTCGCTGAACTATTTCGCCAAGGAACTGCACGAGATGGAGATTCACGAGGCGGCCTACCTCGCCGCGCTGCCGAAAGCGCCGAACAACTACCATCCGTTCCGCGACACCGAACGCGCCATTGCCCGGCGGAACTGGGTGATCGACCAGATGCAGGACAATGGCTACGTCACCGCCGAACAGGCCGAAGCGGCGAAAGCGAAGGGGCTGTCCGTCACGCCGCGCCCATTCCGCGGCAACACGTTCGCCGGCGAATATTTCGCCGAAGAAGTCCGGCGCACACTGGCCACCCGCTATGGCGAAGAAGGGCTTTACGGCGGCGGCTTGTCGGTGCGCACCACGCTCGATCCGGACCTGCAGGTGCAGGCGCGCAAGGCGCTGCGCGAGGGGCTGGTGGCCTATGACCGGCGCCACGGATGGCGCGGCGCCGTCGATACCATTGATGTTGCGGGCGATTGGGGCAAGGTGCTGGCCGAGCGTGATGTGCCCGGCGACATTGAACCGTGGCGGTTGGCTGTCATTCTGGAGGTGAGCGAAGACAAGGCCGTGGCCGGCCTGCGCCCGACACGCACCCGGTCCGCCGGGTTGGCGGATGAGCGCCGGCAGGTAACCATACCGTTCGCCGAGATCGAATGGGCGCGTGAACAGGTGATGAAGCGCGGCGTTGGCCAACCTGGGCCGAAAGTCAGCGCGGCGACCGAGGTGCTCAGCGTGGGTGATATCGTCTATATCGCGCCGCCCAAAGCAGGCGATGAAGAAACTGCGCAGGATGAGCAGGCCGCCCAAGACGAGCAAACCGCGCAAGCCAGAGATGCCGAGGTCAAGGAGATCGCGGGACATCGCGTGCGCCCGGACGCACGCGAAGGCTGGCGGCTCATGCAGATCCCCGAGGTCGGCGGCGCGCTTACGGTTATGGATCCACACACCGGTCGTGTGCTCGCCCATGTCGGCGGATTCAGCTTTGACCTGAGCCAATTCGACCGCGGCATCCAGGCGCTGCGCCAGCCCGGCTCGGCGTTCAAGCCCTTCGTCTATACCGCTGCCCTCGATAATGGCTACACGCCCTCAAGCATCGTGCTTGATGCGCCGATCGCGATCGAACAGGAGGGCGAGCAAGGCCTTTGGCGGCCGAAAAACTATGGCGACAAGTTTTACGGCCCCTCGACCCTTCGGCTCGGCGTTGAAAAATCCCGGAACCTGATGACGGTCCGCCTCGCTCAGGATGTCGGAATGCCAATCATCGAGGAATATGCGCGGCGCTTCGGCATCTACGACGATCTGCTGCCTGTGCTCTCGATGGCCTTGGGTGCGGGTGAAACCAGCCTGATGCGCATGGTCGCCGCCTACTCCATGCTGGTGAATGGCGGCAACAGGATCACACCCACGCTGATCGACCGCATCCAGAACCGCTACGGCGAAACCATCTGGCGGCATGACCAGCGCGAATGCGCCGGATGCGACGCCGAAGCGTGGCTGGGGCAGAACGAACCCGAACTGATCGACAATCGCGAGCGCGTGATTGACGCGATGACGGCCTATCAGGTCGTGTCCATCCTCGAAGGCGTCGTCAAGCGTGGCACGGGCTATCGCGCCAAGAAGATCGGCAAGCCCGTGGCGGGCAAGACGGGTACCACGAACGAAGAAAAAGACGCCTGGTTCATAGGTTTCGCGCCGGACCTCGCGGCGGGCGTGTTTGTCGGTTTCGACACCCCTCAGCCGATGGGACGCGGCGAGACCGGCGGCGGGGTGGCATCGCCGATTTTCACCGACTTCATGCAATCGGCTCTGGCGGATAAACCCGCTGTGCCGTTCCGCCAGCCCGAGGGCATCAAGCTGATCCGCGTCAACGCCAAGACGGGGTTGCGCGCACAGGACGGCGACCAGGACGTGATCATGGAAGCCTTCAAACCGGGCAACGAGCCACCGGATCCGTTCTCCTATGTCGGTTATCCAAGCGCCTTCGCGCCCGGGTCTGAAGGCGAAAACCCGCGCCCCGAGGCCGGCGGGCTCTACTGACAAGACGGCGCAAACCCCTTACATTACGAGACACCTGGATGGCGTAACCGCCTCCGGGCTGTCAATCCAATCCGGGAGCCGGACATGCGTGCCGAAGCGCAAGCCATTGTTGATGACATCCGCGAATCCCTGGCCTTGATACGGAGGCATCTTTGACTGGGATGCCGCGAACGAGCGCCTCAACGAGTTGAACGCGGAAATCGAGAACCCGGCGCTGTGGGACGACGCCGAGCGTGCGCAGAAGATCATGCGCGAACGCCAGTCGCTTGAGACCGCACTCAACACCTATGCCGACCTCGACCGGCGGCTCGCGGACAATATCGAGCTGATCGAGATGGCCGAGGCCGAAGGCGAAGAGGAAGTTGCGTCCGACGCGCAGACCGGACTGGAAGCGCTGCGCCGCGACGTGCAAAAGCATGAGATTGAGGCGCTGCTCTCGGGCGAAGCCGACACCAATGATTGCTATGTCGAAATCCACTCCGGGGCCGGCGGCACCGAAAGCCAGGACTGGGCGCAGATGCTCATGCGCATGTATGTGCGCTGGGCCGAAAAGCGGGACTACGAGGTCGAGGTCATCGAGGTGCAGGACGGTGACGAGGCTGGCATCAAGTCCGCGACGCTGCTCGTGACGGGGCACAACGCGTATGGCTGGATGAAAACCGAATCCGGCGTGCACCGGCTGGTGCGCATCTCACCGTTCGACTCGAACGCCCGCCGGCACACCAGCTTTGCCTCGGTCTGGGTGTATCCGGTGATCGACGACGATATCGACATCGCGGTCAACGAGAGCGACTGCCGCATTGACACCTACCGCGCCAGCGGCGCCGGCGGCCAGCACATCAACACAACCGACAGTGCGGTGCGCATCACGCATCTGCCAACCGGCATCGTCGTGCAGTGCCAGAACGAGCGCTCTCAGCACAAGAATCGCGCCAGCGCCTGGGCGATGCTGCGCTCGCGGCTGTATGAGCAGGAATTGCAAAAGCGCGAGCAGGCCGCGAATGCCGAAGCGGCGTCGAAGACCGATATCGGCTGGGGACACCAGATCCGATCGTATGTGCTGCAGCCCTACCAGATGGTGAAAGACATGCGCACGGGGTTGGAGAGTCCCAATCCGGAAGCAGTACTCGACGGCGATGTCACCCCGTTTATCGAAGCCGCGCTGGCGGAGCGGGTGAAAGGTGGCGCTGAAAGCGCCGAGAGCGAGGCCGACTAATCCTCGCCGTGTTCTGGCTGTGAAGAGGTCAGCCTGCGCCGGACATCGCCGATATGCGCGACGAGCGCAGCTGTCAGGAACAGCGCCAGCCACGGCCACCCTGCTCCGGTCAGAGCGGCACGCAGCGCAAGCAGCAAGGACGCGCCCGCCGCCACGTTCCACGCAAGAGCCGAGAACGGGAAAACACCGTTTCGCGCGCGTGAGACCACCCATAGCCCGGCCATCTCAAGCGCCATCAACGCCAGCGCGATGTCAACAATACGGCCTGACGTGAACAGCGCCTCGATTGCGGCCACCCGCTAGAATGGACCGTTGAGCCGGACGACTTCGTAATTCACCAGCCCGGCAAAAGCGACCCAGACAAGATAAGGGAGGATCAGCGCGCCCGCGAGCCGGGAGAAGCGGCCGAGATAGATCATCAGCGCCAGCACCGACAGCCAAAGCACGCCCACCTCGATCAGCGCCCAGTCCGGGCGTTGCAGCCGGAAAAACAGCACCGTCCAAGCGATGTTCAGGAAACCATTGAGCGCAAACAGCCCGATGATCCACTCGCGGCTGGCGCTGTCCGGCGCGGCGCGCCACGCCGTGACGCCCGCGAGCGCGGCGAGCGCGAAGATCAGCGTCCAGGCCGGACCGAATGCCCAGTCCGGCGGCTGGAACGACGGCTTCGCGAGGCTTTGATACCACGGCCCGATATCGGTCATCGTGGCGCCCAGCACAGCGACGACCACCGCGGCCGTGCCGGCTGCCAGCACCTGGGTCCAAAGGGCCGATGTGTAAGATATTCTGTCCGTCATGGATTCACGATCCGCAGCAAATGCGCCATGTCCTTGAAGAAAATCCGGATATGGGCGATCGGGTTCGCCCGCACCAGCTTTTTGTTCATGTACGCCTGCCAAGTCAAGCGCTGAACGTCGCGATCGTCGCAGATGTTCACGAAACGCTCGCGCCGCGCGTCATTTCGGTACCAGAAATACTGGAGGATGCCGAGGATCCAGAACACCTTGCCGTGTTCCTTCATGAAGCGCTTGCGCGCGAGGCGCAGCGCGCGGGGCTGCCCCGTCTTCAGGAATTCCGCCCCGGCTTCGGCCGCACGCCGCCCGCAAGTCATGGCATAGAAAATACCTTCCCCGGAAGCCGGCGCGACCACGCCAGCGGCGTCACCGACGAGCAGCACATCACGGCCATTATCCCATCGCTTCAGCGTTTTCAGCGGGATAGGCGCGCCTTCGCAGCGGATCGTCGAAACGCTGTCCAAACCGGATTTCCGCCGCAGCGTTGCCGTCGCGCCGCGCAGGGAGAAGCCCTTTTGCGCGCTGCCAACGCCTACGCTCGTACATTTGCCGTGGGGAAACACCCAGCCGTAGAAGTCCGGCGACACCTCGCCCTGATAGTAGACATCGCAGCGGCTACCGTCGAAGTCGCCCTGCCCGTCCGGCGAGCGGACGATCTCGTGATACGCGAAAACGCATTTCACGTCTTCCGCGCCGGGCACCTCGTGCTTGCCGACGCTGGAGCGCGCGCCATCAGCGCCGAGCACGAGCCGGGCTCGCACGCTCTGCCGGGCGTCGTTGAGCGCGCCTTTCGGCGCGAAATGCACCGTCGCCAGCCCGTCCGCCTCGCGCGTGATCTTCTTGAAGCTGCCAGTGAAGCGGGTCGCGCCATTGCGCGCGGCGCGGTTGCGCAGCCATTCGTCGAATTCCTCGCGGTCAACCATGCCGACGAAGCCGCCGATCTCCATGTCCACGAATTTCGTGGACGGGGCCACCATGCGCGCGGAGGTTGCCTGCGCCACCATGAGATGCTCGGGAATGGCGAAATCGCGCAACAGCTTGGGCGGGATCGCGCCGCCACACGGCTTGATGCGTCCGGCGCGGTCAATCAGCGCCACCTCGTAACCCTCGCGCGCGAGATCATTGGCAGCCGTCGCGCCTGATGGCCCGCCGCCCACCACCACCACATCAAATGTCTGAGGTTCGGTCATAGCTCCTACCTTCCGCTTGCATCCGCCAGATAGCCTTCACCAGCCGCGAATCTCCCGAGTTCCGGTCCGGGCGGCTCGCTTCCGCGGCTCCGGCGCGCCGCCGCGGCGACCCGCAGCGACAGAACCGCGGCAATCAGAAACAGGATGCCCTCGGCCGTGAAGACCGTGGCATACGCCATGAACGGCGTGTCGAAAATCGCGCGGGCCAGGTCCACCGCCGCGGTGCCGAGGAAGCCGCCGAGACCAAACGCAATGGCCTGCGCCGCGCCCCAAAGGCCCATGCGCGTGCCCTCACGCTTTTCCTTTCCAGAACTGGCGTGGGCCATCATCGCGCTGATCGCGGCGACCGCGAAGATACCGTTGGCCACGCCGAGCGCGAATACATTTGCGCGCAGCGGCCACGCCTCGCCGACGAAAGCCCCGGCCGCCAGCCCGACCAGCGTTGCCGCCGAGAGGATGCAGCCGATAACGGTCCACTGGCGCATAGTCGCAGCGTCGCGGTGGCCAATCAGTGTCGCGCCGATGCCGATCACCAGCATTCCCGCCAGCACACCGCCATGCTGCAAGCCCGACAACTGTGTGGACTCCCCGGGAGTGTAGGCAAAGACGAGGCCAGCAAACGGCTCCAGGATCAGATCCTGCGCGCTGTAAGCGAGCATTGAGACAAATACGAAGACCGTAAAGCGCCGCGCGGTCGGCTCGGCCCAGACTTCTTTCAGCGCCTGCATGAACGGCGGCTTCGGCTCGGACGGCTCGGCGGACTGCGCCTGTGCATTGGCGTGCGCGTTTTCCACGCCCCACACGGCCACGAGGGTGAGCGCGAACGCCGCTGCGCTGACCCCGGCCGTGACTGCGACGAGCCGCGCATGGGTGTAGGGATCCAGCAGCGCGCCCGCGATGCCTGCTGTTATGACGAAGCCCGCGATCATCATGATCCACACGAGCGAGGCCGCGGCGGCGCGTCGCTCCGGCGCGGTTTGCGTGGCGAGCAGGACGAGCAGCGAAGTTCCCGAAGCTCCCACGCCGATGCCGATGGCGATAAACGCGATCACCGCGCACAGGATGCCGGCAAGCGGCGATACCGCCATGAGCGCCGTCGCGGCCGCCGCGCCGACGCCGCCGAGCGCCAGCACCGCCATGCCGCCAATGATCCACGGCGTGCGCCGCCCGCCCGCGTCAGAGCCGTAGCCCCAGCGGGGGCGCAAAATCTGTATGGCGTAGTGCACCGCCACCAGCGCGCCCGGCAGCATGGCGGCGAATTGCAACTCCACCACCATGACGCGGTTGAGGGTCGAGGTGGTAAGGACCACTATAGACCCGAGCGCGGTCTGCACGAGGCCGAGACGGACAATCCCGACCCAGCTGAGCGGTATCGCGGTCATGCGCTCTCCATCAACACGGCGCCGACGGCGAAGGCGCTGATCAACATACCCAGGACGTAAAGCGTCGTTCCAGTCGCGTTATACCATGGCGCGTTCTTGCGCGGATCGGCCAGCAGCCGGCGCATCAGCACGATTTGCACCGCCAGGAGCGCGGCGACACCGAAAGCGTGATAGGGCGTACCCCAGGCCACCAACAAGCCGATCACGACCACCTGCGGCAGCGCCATGATAACGCAGGCGAGCTTTGCCGCGCGGTCCGCGCCGAGCTGAACGGGCAGCGAGCGCACGCCCATCTCTCTATCGCCCTCGATCGCCTTGAAATCGTTGAGAGTCATGATGCCGTGGGCGCCGAAGCTATACAGCCCCGCGAGCAGCACGATTTTCCAGTCGGGCAGCACCGCCGTGAGCACAGCCGCGCCGGTGAACCACGCGAGCCCTTCGTAAGACAGGGCAACGGCGGCATTGCCCCACCAGCCATTCTGCTTAAGACGCAGTGGCGGCGCGCTGTACGCCCAGGCCAGCGCAATACCCGCCACGGCGGCCGCGAACACCCATGGCCCGAGGACGGCGGCGACGGCGAGCGAGATGAGCGTGCCCGCGGCTGCGACATACAGGCCGGTAAAACCCGGAAGGCGGCCCGAGGGGATCGGGCGGTTCGGCTCGTTGATCGCGTCGACGTGCCGGTCATACCAGTCATTGACGGCCTGGCTTGTCCCGCATACCAGCGGCCCGGCGAGCAGCACGCCGAGCGCGATCACCGAGAGGCTGGAAAGATCCGCGGCGCCGGACGAAACCACGCCGCAGCCGAAAGCCCACATTGGCGCGAACCACGTGATCGGCTTGAGCAGTTCCAGCACCGCGCCTGGCGCGGGGTGTTTGGCGGAGACCGGCGCTGCCGGTCGTTTCAAGGGACCAGACATCTAAGTAAAGTACACTTGACGACAAAAAGCGTCAACGAAACTTTACACCCTAAAGGGGGGAAATCTAGCTGTTTCCAGGAGAGGAATCACCGCTGTCCACCAGGCCGTAGCGATGCAGCTTGGCATAGAGACTTTGACGGCTCAGCCCCAGCAACTCGGCGGCGGAGGCGCGGTTGTCGTTGGTCAGTTCCAGCGCCGCCTCGATGCACAGCTTCTCGATCATGTCGGTGGACTCCCGCACCAGGTCCTTGAGCGGCACACGGCCGACCAGCTTGGTCAGCTTCTCCACCGAGCGGGCCATCGGGTGCTCGGGCGATTCCATCTCGCTGGGCCGCCCGGTGACATTGCGGATCACGAAGCCCAGGCAAGGCGTCTCACCGCTCGTGACAGCCACACCCGAGAGTTCGACATCGGTGGTTGAGCCATACTGGCCGCGCACGATCGTCTCGAACAGGCGGATGGTGCCGTTTTCGACGAGATTATGAACGAGCGCATTGAACTCGACGCCGGGCCGGCCGAGCCAGCGATCCAGCGACTCGTCCCGGATCTGCTCGGGTACGGCAAGCTGCGCCAGTTCGAGGAACGCGTTATTGGCCGTCAGGATCTTGCCGTCCGTGGTCGTGACGACGAACCCTTCTGGGGCGTTCTCGACGATACTTAGCAGACTGGTCGCTTCCTTGCCCGCCGCGGTGCGGCCTTCCGCGCCGTCAGCGAGGCTCAGGCGCACAAGAAACAGCGTCGCGCGGTCCTGCCGGAACACCGATGCGCCCAGCGTGAACGCCACGCCCGTATCAGCGGTGCGAACCTTCACGCTGTCAGCATGGCCCGAAGCGCTGAGCGCGGCGAACAGCAACTGTATGGACTTCTGGCTGGCGCTGTCGAACATCTGCGGAAAGTTGACACCGACTATACGATCGACTTCGCGATCAAGCAGCCGCGCGGAGGCCGGGTTCGCTTCGTTGACCCGCGAATTCGCGGCATTGACGATCATGACCGGCTCGGAACTCATCTGGAACAGCAGGCGATAGCGCGTCTCGGTGTGGCGCAGCCGCGCGTATTCCTGCTCCATCGTTTGTTGCGCATGGATCAGGCGCTGCTGCAGAGACGACATCATACGCATATCGCGGCCGATTGCGATGATATGTCCCTTTTTTCCAAGAGGCACGGCAGCATAGCGCACGGGAACGCTTCCCCCTTCAGCGGTGGGATGATTGACCTGACGCCAGCGTGGCGCGGCCTTGTCGGCGGCAGCCGCGAGCATCTCGCGCACTTTCGGCTGGCTTTCCTTGGTTACGGTCTCCAGCCAGGGCTGGCCCAACCAGGTGTCCTGCGGGTTTGTGACCAGGTCTTTCTCGCTGAGGGCTAGGTCGCGGACAACGCCGTCGCCATCAATGATAAAGGCGATATCAGCCGCAGCGGCAATCACGTTTGCGGCGGCCGCGGCGTCAAGATCCCCGATGGTCTTTTCAGGCGATTTAAAACGAATGCCACCATCGTGGACAGCGGTGCTTTTTCCCATAATGCCCTGCCCAGCAGCTTCAATCCTCATTCTCATCCACCGCTCTGCTTGCGATGGACCAAAGTACGCGCCTGAACGACGGCGTCCGGCCCGTTCACAGCAGTCGTGTCGGCGCCGACGTTTTCGATCAATTCGGGATGCTCAATGAAGAACGGTCCTCCAACCATGACCCCAATGACTCCATTACGCGACTTGCGGCGAATTTCGCCAATGCACTTCGACAACACCGGATAGAGGCTCTCATGGCTCAAAGACAGGCCAACGAGCGCGTACCACTTGTCATGGACCATTTTGACGATCTCTTCGGCGGATCGCGCAGGATGGTGCTGAACATCCCAGCCGCCGCTGCGCATGAACTCTTCCACCATACTTATGCCGAAGGTGTGCTGTTCGCCAGGTGCGGGCATCACGAGCGCCTGGCGCATCGCGGCGTTGGCGTCGCCATCAATACTCGCTGCCGGACTGTACTTGCGAAGCATCTGCTGCAAGATACTGAGCCCCATCGTCACCTGGGTAAAATCACAATAATCCTGATCCCAGTAATCGCCGAGCAGCCTCGCACTCGGAGCCATGAGGTCGAGGAAGATATTTTCTAGCGGCGTGCCGTCCGCGCGCCGCGCCTCGATGTAGGCGGCGGCCAGCATCTGATCGTTCTGCAGAATAAGCTCGGTGAAATCGGCGACGTGCTCGGCAGACAACTCAAGACCTTTCGGCGCGTCATGAACGCTCCAGTCCGGCGCAATCCGATGTGCCAGCATAAGGCGCGGGATCACCTCGCATTCGATTGTGCGGCCTAGTTGCTCAGACACTTCGTTATCGCTTGCTGGCCGTCGCGCGGCAATCGGTACATGGCTTTCATTGTCGTCTCCCGCATCGAAGGCATGTCTGGCACCCCCCCCACGCTCCGTGGTCTCTTGAGCGGCGTCGGCGTGCGGTAACCGTGTAAATGACATATGACGCATCCTCCCTTGCCGATGCTTCCAGGATGATACTGGATGAACCACGGTCGCTCCTTGTAGCGGAACGCCGCAGTGTCAAGGTACATCGACGGCCTCGCCGTTGGAAAGACTTGCGTCAAATTTTCGCTCGAAATTTCTCCCTTTCGCCCGCTCCGTTTGGGTGGGACTGCCTTTTCGCATCAGTGCGTCGCGCGCGGCCACGCCAAAATTGACGCGGATCAAATGCGTAGATCCGATTAAGACACATCTCGGTGACAATGTAAAGCGCGCTTTACGTCAAGAAAGGTTGACTCTCTCGCTCGGCTGGATTTAGACTGGATCAAAATCACCGGTCACGAAGGGTTAACCGATGCGCGAGCATCTGTGTCAGTCTGGCAGGACAACGCTTTACACGCCGCAAGAGCGTGAACGGCGCGACGCCTCGCCCTGGACGCTGGTCCAAGGCGCGCTCGCCCCGTTCCAATTTCTGGTCTTTCTGGTGAGCCTGGCGCTGGTCGTGCGCTATATCGCGACCGGGGAAGGTTTCGCGCTGGCAACCTGGTCGATCGTGATCAAGACGCTGGTGCTCTACACGATCATGGTCACCGGCGCGATCTGGGAGAAGGTCGTGTTCGGGCGCTACCTGTTCGCCCCCGCCTTCTTCTGGGAAGACGTCTTCTCGATGCTCGTGCTCGCCCTGCACACCGCCTACCTAGCGGCTGTCTTTCTGAGCTGGGGCACGCCGCTCCAACAGATGGTGCTCGCGCTCGCCGCCTACGCAGCCTACGTCATCAACGCGGTTCAATTCGTCCTGAAGCTGCGCGCCGCGCGGCGCGACGAACAGGCGATGAAGCAGCATGCCGCCACGCAGGCGCCCCTCGGTACTATGGGAGGCGCGCAATGAGCCATGCGGTAATCTCCGACGTGCCCGCGCCGACCGAGGGCTGCACCGAAACCCCCATTATCCGCGAGCGCGGCCAGCGCGAAGTGTTCTGCGGGCTCACCGGCATCATCTGGATGCACCGCAA
>CAYFVF010000027.1:0-14044 GCA_964346335.1 uncultured Hyphomicrobiaceae bacterium | reverse complement strand
GTGATGGATGTCAAATCGCTTTATACCCTGATTGCGATTGCCGATCACGGCAGTTTTGGCGATGCGGGCCGCGCCGTCGGCCTGTCCACGTCTGGCGTCAGCCTCCAGGTGCGCGCGCTGGAGGATGAGCTTGGCGTCACGCTGTTCGACCGCAGCACACGGCCGCCGCGCCTGACCGATCAGGGGCGTGACTTCGTTCGGCGCGCGCGCGATGTCATTGCCGCCTGGGAGACCCTCAGCGAGAGCCTGAAGCGCGATGCCGCGCGCGGTGTGCTGCGCGTCGGCGCGGTGCATACGACCGTCTCCAGCATGGTGCCGCTCGCGCTGGCGCGGCTGCAAAGGCGATGCCCCGACCTGCATATTCACCTGATGACTGCGCTGTCGCATGAACTGGACGAGGCCGTGAAGCGCGGCACGCTGGATGCCGCGGTGGTGTCCCGGCCCGGCTCGATCGACCCGGTCCTGCGCTATCGCGCTTTCACCGAAGAGCCGCTGGTGGTGATCGCGCACGACAGCCTGGAGGGCGCGTGCGACCGCGAATTGCTGGAGCGCCACCCGTATGTGCGCTTCAATCGCTTCGCGCGCGTTGCGCGGCTGGTCGAGGCGGAATTCGCGCATCGCCAGATTGCCATCACCTCGCGGATGGAGGTGGATACGCTGGAAGGGGTTGTGCGGCTGGTCAGCAGCCATCTCGGGGTGTCTGTCGTGCCGATGCCAAGGGTCGGCTTCAATTTTCCTGCCGATGTGCGGGCGGTGCCGTTTGGCTCGCCCAACATCACGCGTGAGCTGGGGCTGATCGAGCCAGCGATGAATGCGCGCGCGCATTTCTGCTCGCTGTTGTTTGACGAGCTTGCCGCCGCGGCAGGTGGCACTAGGAATGTTTCCGACGAGATGGGGGGAAGTGGTACCGCTGCCCCGGCTCGAACGGGGGACCTCTAGATCCACAATCTATGACAATATGAGTGGCCGTCGATCAGTACTGAGATGGATAAGTGGCTGCTCTGTACGCACCGCTTTCGCCCAGTACTTCAATGTTTCCCTTTGTTCGTTTTCGTTCATTTCTCGAAATTTGTCGAAATCAGAGGTTGCGAATGCAAAAGCGTCCTCTTTTATGTTCGGCAACAAACTTGGATTCCTCTTGGCAACGTACCAAATCTCAAACACATCTGCTTCGCTTGGAGCTTCGCCAGTTATCGACCGATAATCCAACCAGCCCGCGAATAAAGTCAGTTCATTTTCTGCTTCGGAGAAGGCCTGCAACAAGTCAGCGTCATCACGGGGGGAGCCGTCGTGCGCCTTGTGGTGTTTCATGGCGTTCCAATACATGTTGCGCGCTTTTCTGCAGTCAGCCTCGGTGAAGTGGGAGTGTTCTCGCATGAGGTCTTCAATTGTCGGCACGCCCGCATGCTTTGCCACCCCTTGCAAGACTTCTACGGCCCCGCAGGCCAGCACATGGACAGACACCGGGTCCAGGCGCTCGATAAAAAGGGCTAGTGCAGTGCCAAGCTGGCGTCGGGCAATTTCCACCTTAGTAAATATTTTAAGTTCCGCTAGCGTTCCGCATGACGATTTTGCGGAACTAGGAAATCGCCATTCTTGAGAGAAAACTTAGTGTTATCAAGGGGAAGTGGTACCGCTGCCCCGGCTCGAACGGGGGACCTCTAGATCCACAATCTAGCGCTCTAACCTACTGAGCTACAGCGGCCCTTGAATGCCCGTAAGGCTAGTGTTTCCGCGCCCGCGATGCAAGAGGCTGCGCAAGGTCACGGGAGGGTTTGCGCAGCGAAAAATGTTCTGGCTATGTTCGCGTTTTTCGTTTGACAGGCGCGACGTGCCAAATTAGAACAGAGAGCGAACATTGGGCTCCGCTAGAGACCCAACGTTCCCCGCGCCGGAAATCTTGCGGCTGTGCGATTGCCGCCGCACAGTAGAACAAGGAACGGCGTTCATTATGCGCAGGCGGGACATCATGGCAGCGCGCTGTCTCAGGTTGCAGCGTGGCAGCGCGAAGGTCAGGTCATCAGCCCCTTCCCCCGCCCCCAAGCGATGACCTTTCCAGAGCCTTGGTGCCCGTCTGCGCTTTTTCCTTTCTGCTCGCGGCGTTTTGCCGGGGTTGGCAGCCGCGCGTTTTCAGGTCCACATACAAACGAATGCCGAGAAGATGCCGCGGGCGCGCGGCGACGCGGTGGCCAAGACGGGCGGAAAGGCGGCAATGGCGCGAATCGACGTAAAAGGGGCCGGGATCGCTGGCCTATGGCAAGCGCTTATACTGGCCGAGCGCGGACATGACGTGCGCCTCATCGAACGAGGCGAGACCCCATTCGCCGATGCCGCCAGCCGGCTGGGCGGCGCGATGCTCGCCCCTTATTGCGAGGCCGAAGCGGCACCGGAAATCGTGCGGGATCTGGGCCTGCGCGCGATGGCGATCTGGCGCGACAAGCTCGATTGCGTCGAGGATAGCGGTACGTTGGTGGTGGCTCAGCCGCGCGATCGCGCCGAGTTGACCCGTTTTGCCGCGCGCACCGAAGGCCACGAGCAGATCGACGCGGCGCGCATCGCCGAACTGGAACCGGCGCTGGATGAGCGCTACCGCACCGGGCTGTTCTACGCCGACGAAGCCTATGTCGTGCCCGAGCGTTCGCTGACGGCGCTGACCGGCGCATTGCGCGCGGCGGGCGTGGAGATGCGCTTCGGCGTCGCGGAAACGGACGGCACGGCCGATGTCACCATAGACTGCCGTGGGCTTGCCGCGCGCGATGATTTGCCGGGCCTTCGCGGCGTGCGCGGCGAAATGGCGCTCATCGAAACCACCGAGATTGCGCTGCACCGGCCGGTACGGCTGTTGCATCCGCGCTTCCCGCTGTACGTAGTGCCGTGGGGCGGCGATACCTATATGGTGGGCGCGACGGTACTGGAAAGCGACGACCGCGGCCCGGTCACGCTGCGCTCTGGGCTTGACCTGCTCGGGCTTGCCTACGCGCTGCACCCCGCGTTCGGCCAGGCGCGCGTTGTGCAACTCGCCGCCGATGTCCGCCCGGCCTTTTCCGATAATGTCCCGCGCATTATTGTCCGGGGTAAACGCATCTACGTGAACGGCATGTACCGTCATGGCTATCTAACAGCGCCCGCGCTGGCGGAACTGACAGCCGAATATCTCGACGGGCGCCGTCCAAATTCGGAGATTATCGTTGAGGATCACGGTTAACGGCGAGAGCCAGGAAACGCAGGCGGCGACGCTGGAACAGTTGTGCGCCGCGTTGGGATACCGCGAACAGCGCATCGCCACGGCGGTGAACGGCGAATTCGTGCCCGCGGACGCGCGAGAGAGTTTGCGCCTTAGCCAGAACGACAAGATCGAAATCGTGGCGCCGCGACAGGGCGGCTGAAAATCGCGACGGGCGCGGCGGACAAGGGTTTTTCGCATGAATATGATCGAAACCAAGGACGTGCTTGAGGTCTACGGGACGCGTGTCACGTCCCGCCTGCTGCTTGGCACGGCTCTGTATCCCTCGCCCGAGACGTTGCGCGGGGCGTTTGAATCATCCGGCGCGCAGATCGTGACGGTCTCGCTGCGCCGCGAATCCACGACCGAGCGCGCGGGCGAGCAGTTCTGGCGCTTCATCGAATCACTGGAGGGCGTTCGCGTTCTGCCGAACACCGCCGGTTGCCGCACGGTGAAGGAAGCCGTGACGACCGCGCAGATGGCGCGCGAGATGTTCGATACGCCGTGGGTCAAGCTGGAGGTGATCGCCAACGATGACACGCTTCAGCCCGACCTGCTCGGCCTTGTCGAAGCCGCGCGCATCCTGAGCGATGAGGGCTTCCAGGTATTCCCCTACACCACCGAGGATTTGAGCATTGCCGAGCGCCTGATCGAGGCCGGCTGCGACGTGCTGATGCCGTGGGGCGCGCCGATCGGCTCGGGGCACGGGTTGAACAACGTCTTCGGGTTGCGGACCTTGCGCAGTTATTTCCCCGGCGTGCCGCTGATCGTCGATGCTGGCATCGGCGCGCCGTCTCACGCCGCGCAGGCAATGGAGCTCGGCTACGACGCCGTGTTGCTCAACACCGCGATTGCCAAGGCGGGCGATCCCGAGCGCATGGCCGCGGCGTTTGCCCGCGCGGTCGAGGCGGGACGGCTGGGCTACCAGGCCGGGATCATGCCGCCGCGCGAGATGGCCAGCCCCTCCACGCCGGTGGCCGGTACGCCGTTTTTCGAGCCGCACGATGATTGATCGCTTCTACCCCGTCTTGCCCGATATCACGTGGCTGGAGCGGCTGGTGCCTCTGGGCGTGCGCTTCGTCCAGTTGCGCTTGAAGGACGCGCCGGAGCCGGAAGTGCGTGCGCAAATCGCGCGTGCGCTGGACCTGTGCGCCGAGCATGGCGCGCAACTGGTCGTAAATGACTATTGGCGCGAGGCGATGGAACTTGGCGCGGATTTCGTGCATCTCGGCCAGGAAGATTTGGCGGGGGCAGACGTGCCGGCCATCAGGGACGCGGGGATCCGGCTTGGCATTTCCAGCCATGACCGCGCGGAATTGGCCACGGCGCTTGCCGCGCAGCCAGCTTACGTCGCGCTTGGGCCGATCTATGAGACTAGGCTGAAGGTGATGAAATGGGCGCCGCAGGGGCTGGACCGTGCGAGGGCTTGGAAGGCCGCCATCCCGTGCCCGCTCGTGGCGATCGGCGGCATCACGGTTGAGCGCGCGCCGGATGTGCTGGCGGCCGGGGCGGACAGTATCGCCGTTGTCACCGATCTGGTTACCGCGCCCGATCCTGAAGCGCGCACCCGCGAGTGGCTCAACATAACGGATTGAAGCCAGCCGCTC
Source organism: uncultured Hyphomicrobiaceae bacterium (assembly GCA_964346335.1). GTDB lineage: Bacteria > Pseudomonadota > Alphaproteobacteria > Rhizobiales > Rhodomicrobiaceae > Dichotomicrobium. Next base: position 9,214 of record CAYFVF010000027.1, on the reverse strand, counting down.
ACCCCCCTGCGCCGTCTACAAAATTGAAGCCGGTGCCGAATACAACAACTTCAACACCGCCCTCGACGAGGTTGGGGTGGACAATGCGCACCGCGAGGCAGCCGTCATATCCCTGCTCCTGCGCCTTTTCTTCCAGGCGCGCCAGCGCGCGCTCGACGGTTTCCTCGACAAGCGCCTCGTACCGCGCCATGCGCCCGCCGAAGGTGTTGGTGATTTTTTCGCGCACGTCCTTGATGAGGTTGGCCGCCGTCACCGCGTAGGCCGTCACCATCCCCCCTTCGCGCACCTCGCGTCCCGACAGGCTGTCAACCGTGTATAGCGTCATCCCTTGCCGCGCCCGATTTCCCGGCCCTGTTCGTTCTTGACAACGATCGTGGTGCGCCGCCCCCGGATCAGCCGCGCGACCAGGATGATGAAGATAAACACTGCTGCAGCCGCCACGCTCAGCGTCCACGTATAGGCTTCCACGAATACGCGCGGCTCGACTTGCCCGGCGCGTACCTTGCCAAAGTTGTTGACCATGCCGAACAGGCTGAAATACCCCCCGGGGTTCAGAAGCATGTCGACGGCCGCATCCTCGTTCTCACTGGACAGGATAGCATCCTGAAGCCCTGAGCGGGAAAGCTTCTCCATGCGGGCGGGATCGTTCGCCACGCTCTCCAGGAGCGCCTTGGACGCTCCATCAGGCAACTCGGTCTGATAGCGCGCGAGCGCGAGCAGCTCATTCTCCTGAAGTTGTCCAGCGAGGTCGCGCACTTTCGCGCCCGGTAGCGCCAGCAGACGCTCACGCGCCGCGGAAGGAAGCGCCGCGAGGCGATAGACCGCCCGCTGGTCATCGACATTCAGCAGGCGCTCCAGTTCCGGCCCCGAAATCTGTTCGGGCCGCAGCCGGCTGTAGATGTTGAAGCGCAGCACGTCGCCGATCCGCTCGCCGGCCAACTCCGACCATGCGATCGCGGTTTGCAGTGAGCGTGTCTGCCGGGCGATTTCCACACCGTCGAGGCTGAGGGCGTCGAGCGCCGTTTGCAGTGTGCCATCTTCCAGGTGATCGAAAACAGCTGGCTCGTTCTCCTGCTCCACGATCAACTGGGCGAGTTCGCCGAGGCGGGCCAGTTCGCCAGGCTGGCGCTGGCGCAGAAAATCCTCGAAGGCCGTGTTCTTGTTGGCAAGCGAGAGCAGCAGGTCATATCGCTCCTGAAACGCTTCCCAGATGGAGAACATCGTGGCCGCGGTCTCGCGCGAGATGCTCTCGATATTCTCGTTGACGAAACTGGAGATCGATTCGGCGATTTCGGTCTTGATGAGTTGCTTGGACTCGTCCGATTTCATCCGCTCCTCGATCAACGGGAAGACCCCCTGGCCGGCGTCGATCAGGTCTTTCACGATAAGGGCCAGCCCGATCACGCCGGTGAAGGATGACACGATCCGCGTGGCGATGGCGCCCGCGAGCCGGCGGCCCATCTGCGCGACCATGCGCGCGATCAGGCGCCGCGACATGACAAGCAACAGCCCGCCGATCGCTTGGCGCCCCTCGAACACGAGATCGCCGGTCGAAATGCCGGGCGTGCCGGTTTGCGAGGCCACGGCGAGCGTCTGTTCCGTCTGCTGAACGAAGGATTCGGAGACTGCTGAGCCATAGCGCGCTTCGAGCGCCAAGCGCATACACGCAATCGCCGGGTTCGAGGCTTGCTGGGCGGCATCTTCCAGCCGGGTGCCGATGTCCTCGCCGATCGCCGTCGTCAGCGATGTCATGGCGCTGCGAAACGCTTCGGAGTTATAGGTTTTCTCGGCGACCGCAACGGCGAATTCCTCGGCCTGGTCGCGGCTGATGGTCGAATAGGCGCGGTCGAACCAGTCCGTTTCGGCGCGAACCGAGCGAATGGACGCGTCGATCCTCTCGTCGATCCGGCGGTCCATATTGGTTTCGCGCCATTGCCGCTGCACGAGCGCTGCGTAGTTCAACCCGCTGAGTTCGGCGCTCAGGCGGTTTTTGGTAATGCCACGAATGGCTTGGCGGATATTCTCGTCATCGAGCTGGCGGCATTCGGCGGGGCTGGGCGGGCCATCCACAGTGGCCGGCGGCGGAGTGGAGCCTTGCGCGCTCACCGGACGCTGGGGCGTGACGACCGTAAGGACGAGTGCGAACACCGTAACGAGCGCGGTAGCAGACTTCAAAGATCGGCGCATCCGAAAAAACCTGGCTCAACAACAGCGACGCAAAAGCGCGGGCCCGGCGGTAGCGTATGCCAAAGCGGAAAGCCTCACAACGCCGATCGGGCGCAGCGCGACGCTACAGGCGAAACGTCACACCGAGAAACAGAAGTGCCCAGGCCACCAGCATGATCTCGAAGGGGCTGCGCGCAACGATGGTTGTCAGCACCGGGATCTCGACGCCGAAATAGCGCGACAGCACGACGAGCACGACGAGAATGACCGAAAGAAGAAATATCAGGTACGATGGTGCGCTCAGCTTCATGTGACTGTACCCCCTGCTGCACGGCCTGCTATCGGCTGATAGCAGCAGGCGAGACGGCTTTCATCCCGAAGCAGCGGGCATTCACAGGCACGCATGGGTTTTCTCAAGCCACCGTGGCCGAAGCGGCACAGACAAGCGCCTTCAGTCGGGGCCGTGCGCGGAGGCTTGCGACAGTTCCAGGGCGCGCGCCACTGGGGCGAAGGACCGGCGATGGTGCTGTGTGACGCCATGCTCCGCCAGCGCGCTGGCATGTTCGCGGGTGCCGTAGCCCTTGTTGCGCGCCCAGCCATAGTCGGGGAAGGTGCCGTGAAGATCGCGCATGAGCCGGTCGCGGGTGACCTTGGCGATAATGGAGGCCGCCGCGATGGAGGCCGAGCGCGCGTCGCCGCCGACGCATGGTGTGGCGGAGCAGGGCAGGTCGGGGGCGCGATTGCCGTCGATCAGGGCGGCGTGGGCCGGACGCGGCAGGCTTGCGAAGGCGATCTGCATGGCGCGCAGGCTGGCGTGGAGGATGTTCAGCCGGTCGATGGTGGGGACATCCACGATGCCGATGCCGACATCGGCTGACGCCGTGATCTCTTGGGATAGCGCCTCGCGTGCCTCGGCGGTGATGAGCTTGGAGTCGTTCAGGCCGGCAAGAACCCGGCTTTCATCGACGATGACCGCGGCCGCGACTACCGGACCGGCCCACGGCCCTCGCCCGGCCTCGTCTATACCGGCAACAAGTTCGCCATGCGCCCGCCGCGCCGCATCCTCAAGCGTGAAATCCGGCATTGCCCACCCGCTGTTTGCACTCTGACTAACAGGAAGGCCGATTCCGGTGGCGCGATCAAGGCGGGGAGAACAAATCGAACTGGCCGGTTGGCGAAGGCGGCTGGAACAAGTCGGTACGCAGCGGCGGATGATCGCGCTTCAGGCCGAAGCGCCGCAGCGCCAGCCGGAAGCGCGCGGCTAGCGCCTGGGCGTAGGGGCCTTCGCCGCGTTTACGCACACCAAAGCGCGCGTCGTAGTCTTTGCCGCCGCGCGTGTCCTGCACGAGCCCCATCACGCGGGAGGCGCGGTCGGGATAGGTCTGCGCCAGCCACTCGCGGAACAGCGGCGCGACCTCCAGCGGCAGGCGCACGAGGATGTAGCTGGCGGTCTGCGCGCCGCGTGCCGCACCCTCTTCCAGAATGCGCTCCATCTCGGCGTCATTCAGCGCGGGAATCATCGGCGCGGCCATAACGCGCACGGGCACGCCCGCCTCGCTCAGCGTGCGGATCGTCTCCAGCCGCTTGGCCGGAGCGCTGGCGCGCGGCTCCATCGAGCGCGAGAGACGGTTGTCGAGCGTGGTCACGGACAGCCCGACATGCACCAGCCCTTGCGCGGCCAACGGCGCCAGGATATCGAGATCACGCGCGACCAGCGCCGACTTCGTCACGATACCGACCGGATGCCGCGCCTGCGCCAGCACCTCAAGAACTGACCGCGTGATGCGCCGCTCACGCTCGATTGGCTGATAAGGATCGGTGTTCGTGCCCAGCATGATCGGCTTGGCGTGGTATCGGGGATTGCTCAAGGCTTTTTCCAGCCGTTCGGCTGCGTTCACTTTCGCTGTCAGCTTCGTCTCGAAGTCGATACCCGCCGAAAGCCCAAGATGGGCGTGCGTGGGCCGCGCGAAGCAGTAGATGCAGCCATGTTCGCAACCGCGATAGGCGTTGATCGACTGGTCGAAGCCGATATCCGGGCTGTCATTGGTGGCGAGGATGCTGCGCGCCATTTCCTCGCGCACTTCGGTCCTGAAGCCGTCCAGATCCGCGACGCTCTCCCAGCCGTCGTCGAACACGTCCCGACGCTCGCTTTCATAGCGTCCTGCCGCGTTCGAGCACGCACCGCGCCCGCGCCTGCGCTCGGATTGGGCCATTGCTGCATCTTGCCGTGCTGGCACGGGCGCTTTTGAGGGCTGCTGAGTCATGGCGCTAGATTAGCGCAGCGGCAGGAACAAATAAAGAACATCATGGCATGCAACGCAAAAATCCTTGTGGAGGAGGGCGCGAGCCGTATCATCCGCGCCATGATCTCGGTGGTGATCCCGACGCTCGATGCGCAAGCCGATCTGGGGCGCAGCCTTGCCGCCCTGGTTCCCGGCGTGGTCGAGGGCGTGGTGCGCGAGGTGATCATCGCCGATGGCGGCTCCACCGACGAGACCGCCCGGATCGCCGAAGCCACGGGTGCAAAATTCGTGTGCACGGCCAAGGGACGTGGACCGCAGCTCGCCAAGGGGGCAGGCGTGGCCAAGGGCGACTGGCTGCTGTTCTTGCATGCGGACACGGTGCTGGAGCACGACTGGCACACGGAGGCCGCGCGTTTCATCGAGGAGATGGCGCGCAGTTCGAGGCCGCGGGCCGCGGCGTTTCGCTTTGCGCTGGATGACCGCGGCGTGCGTCCGCGCTACCTGGAAGCGATGGTGTCCATGCGGTGCGCGCTGCTCCGCCTGCCTTATGGCGATCAGGGGCTGCTCATCGCGTGCGATCACTACCACAGGCTTGGCGGTTTTCGTGACTTGCCGCTCATGGAAGATGTCGATCTGGTGCGCCGTATCGGCCGGCGTGATCTGTGTTTCTTGCGAAGCCGGGCATTGACGAGTGCGGCGCGCTACCAGCGCGGCGGCTATTTTGCACGAATGCTGCGCAACCTGTCATGCCTCACGCTTTATTACATGCGGGTACCACCGCGCTACATTGCCCGGCTCTATGGCTGAAGCGGCGACGGTATTCCTGATGGTGAAGGCGCCTGAACGCGGGCGCGCGAAGACCCGGCTGGCGCGCGACGTTGGCGAGGGCGCGGCGTTGCGCTTTTATCGCCACAACACGCGCGTGATGATCCGGCGGCTGCGCGATCCGCGCTGGCGATTGGCGCTGGCGATTGCTCCGGAGCCGGCGCTGGCGGCGCGCTGGTGGCCCGGTGATCTGCCGCGCATAGGTCAGGGCGGTGCCGATCTCGGTGCGCGCATGGCGCATGTGCTCGCGCAAGCGCGAACCGGTCCCGTGCTGGTCGTCGGCAGCGATATTCCGGGGATCACGGCGGGTCGCATAGGCGCGGCCTTCGGTGCGCTGCGCGGCGCTGACGCGGTGATCGGTCCGGCTACGGATGGCGGCTATTGGCTCGTTGGCCTGCGGCGCGGACCGCCGCCCGTCGCGCTGTTTGACGGTGTGCGCTGGTCCGGCCCGCACGCGCGCGCGGACACGATCGCCAATCTCCGCGCGCTGGGCCTGAGCGTCGCGCTGGCGGACACGCTGAGCGATGTGGACGACGCTGCGAGCTATCGCGAGACCGGCGCGGCGAATATCCGGCTGTGCCGCACCCGCGTATCTGATTAGCGATTGTGCCGTGCGGCTGCTGGCTCGTCGCCGTCGACTGTGGTCGGCTTGGCAGGTGTGCTCACTGTGCGGCCCAGCCGGGCGTAAAGCGCCAGCTTGAATGCCTCGTATTCGGACGTAATGCGCGCCGGCAGCGTCGCCTCCGGCAGCGCGCCGGCCTCGCCCGTTTCAGTGCATAACGTCGCCAGCCGGACAGCCCCAATCGTGTTGGCGCAGCTTTTCAGCGCGTGCAGAGCGTCGCGCGCGCCGGCGTGTTCACCGCGGGTGATCGCCATGTGCAGCGCGTCAAGCTGCCGCTCGAAATCCGCCTCGAACAGCGCCACCATGTCGTCGCAGAACGCATCCGAGCCGAACAGGGCGATCATCTCGTCGAGTTGGTCGGCGTCGAGCAGAGGCGTCTGATCGGCGCTTGCTTCGCGGCCGCCCGATGTCGCGCTGTGCGCCGGGGCCGGCTTGACGGGCCGCTGGTGCGCGCGGATCGTTTCGCGAAGTTCGTTCATCTGCACCGGCTTGTGAAGCACGGCGTCCATGCCGGCGCGCAGGCATGTCTCGCGGGTGGGCGCCGAGGTGTCGGCCGTCATGGCAATGACAGGGATGTGCGCCTCTGGCTCGACCGTGACCCGGTAGTCCTTGCAAACGGTAATGCCGTCGCCGCCGGGCATGTTGATGTCGAGAAACGCCATGTCGATGCCGCCGCGCAGCAGTGCATCCAGCGCCTCTTCGCCCGTGTTGGCGAGCACCACGCCGTGTCCATCAAGCGAGAGCAGCTTTTTCGCCACCTCGCGGTTGAACGGGTTGTCATCCGCCACCAGCACCTTCAGCGGCGCGATATCCGGAGGATCTTCGGCGGCCTGAACCGGGGCTTGAGGTTTCAGCCCATGCCAAGCGGCCACCGTCGCGATCAGTGCAGCGTCCGCTCCCTGCTGCCCCTCAAGGCGAGCGTTAGCAAGCTCAGCCAGCTCCTCGCTTACGCCCGTGGTCACAAGCGCGGGCGGGATCGGCGCGGTGTTCACCGCGTGACGGATTTCTTCGATCGCGCGCGCATCCAGCTCCAGCGCATCGACGACCAGCACGTAACGCCCCAGATCGCCCAACGCCGCGCGCGCCTTGACGAAGTCGCGGGGGTTGGCGATGGCCGTGCCTGCATCAAGGCCGCGCGCGCGCAGGCTGGGCGCGAGCCGGTCACGATCCTGCAAGCGCACGAGCAGCGCGACTTCGGGCGCCGCATGGGGCTCGCCAACACTGGCCTGTGTTTGCGCCGCTTCCGCAGGCACATGGAACCAGAAGGTGGAGCCTTCGCCCGGCGCGCTCGAGACCCCGATGTCGCCGTCCATCAGGTCCACCAGGGAGCGGCATAGGGAAAGGCCAAGACCAACGCCACCTTCGTGGCTGCGGGTGTTCTGCTCGGCCTGGGTAAAGCGGTCGAACAGGCGGCCATGCTCATGCTCGGGGATGCCGGAGCCGGTATCGCTTACGGTGATACGCAATTCCTCGCCATGGCGCTGCGCATCATGCGCGACCGTGATCCACACATGCCCGGTGTCTGTGTACTTGATGGCGTTGCCGCCGAGGTTCAGAAGCACGGTTTTGAGGTGTTCCTTGTCTGCACTCACGCGCGGCGGCAAGGCAGTGGCAAAGCGGATATGCAGACCCAACCCCTTGCGCTGGGCAAGCGGACGCAGCAGCGTCTCGATGTCGTGCAACAGGCGCGTTAGGTCCACCGGTGCGGCGTTCATCGTCACCGCCTGGCTCTCCACCTTCTGGAAGTGCAGGACGGCATCGACCATCTCCAGCAGCCGTGCGGCGGCGCTGTTGATGGAGGTCGCCGACATTCGGTCCTGCGGGCTTTGCGCGGTCCGGTCCAGCACCTGCGACATGCCTATGATGGCGTTCAGCGGTGTGCGCAGCTCGTGGCTCATGGTGGCGAGAAATTCGCTCTTTGCCCGGTCCGCTGCGCGCGCCTCGGCCATGGCGTTGCGCAGTTCACGGATCAGGCGCGAGACATAAAGCGGAATGATCAGCAGCGACAGGATCACGCCGGCCGCGAACGCCCAGTTCGCCTGCCAGTTTGGCGTGTTGGCCATGACCAGCGCGAAGCAAACGCCATTGGTCAGCATCGAGGCGTACATGTAGCCGATGCCGAAGCGGAAGCCGTTGCCCAGGATCACCCAGAGATAGACCGGGAAAAAGATCGAGGCCGCCTCGCCGCCGAAATAGATGAACAGGCTGAGCGTGACAGCGTCGAAGATGATTGTGGCGGCGCGCCGCTCGACCTGCCGGTGAGGCCACAGCGCGAAGTGAAGCATGAACCCGAAGGCGATCAGCCAGGCCACCGGGATCAAGACCGTGAGGGCCGTGATCTGCCACCCAGCCAGAACATCATAATACGAGGACAGGACCGCACAGCTCGTCGTGAACACGCCGATCAGGTAGCGCACCACGAGTTGTTCAAATTCCAGCGGCTCTAAGCGGCGCGCGCGCGAAAGAGCATGGCGCAGACGCGTGAAACCGCGGCGCGGCCAGTGGCTGATCGCGGGCGCCTGATTGTGCGTGACCGTCATGGTTCCGCGCCGGCGTGGAACGACCCGGCGTGCTGCGCAGGGGTCTTGGCGGAGTCGGTCGACGGAGCATCGGGCGAGACAATGCTGCTTTGGGGAAGCCACAGCCGCACGGTCGTGCCCCCGCCCTTGCGGCTTTCGATGTCGAGGCTGCCGCCCATCAGCTTCATGAAGCCCGCGGAGATGGGCAGCCCCAGTCCCGTGCCGTTTTGGGGCCGCTCGAAGGTGTGCTCGAGAATTTGCCCGAAACTGGTGAGGGCGGTACGCTTTTCCTCCTCACTCATGCCGGTGCCGGTGTCCGTGACGCGGATTTCGATGCCATCATCGGGGCCGCGCACGCAGTGCGCCGAGAGCATCGGTGCGCAGACCTCCACAGTGATGGCGCCGCCATCGGTGAACTTGTTTGCGTTTGTGAGAATGTTGATCAGGACCTGGCGCAATTTCTGTTCGTCGGCCAACAGGGTAATGTCCGCCGCAGCGGGCAGCGACAGGGTGTTGCCGCGCGCAGTGCGCTGGGCATCGAGCATCTCGGCCACCTGGCGCAGACAGTTGTCGAGCGAGAATAAGGTATTCTCGATGCGCGTCTTGCCGGCTTCCATCTGGGCGAAGTCGAGGATGCCGTTAATGATCGATAGCAGATGCCGCGCGCTGTACAGGATGCTGTCCAGGTATTGCGTGTATTTCTCGTTGGGCATCTCGCCGAACAGGCCGGAGCGCATCATGTCCGCGAAGCCGATGATCGCGTTCATAGGCGTGCGCAATTCATGGCTCATATTGGCGAGGAAATTGCTCTTCGCGCGGTTGGCGGCCTCGGCTTCGTC
>CAYFVF010000026.1:0-14482 GCA_964346335.1 uncultured Hyphomicrobiaceae bacterium | reverse complement strand
GCGCGCTTCTGGAGCGCACGCCGGACCCGGCGGAGCGCCATGCGCTGCTGGCGCAAAAGGTCGAGGACATGCTCAATACGGTCGTGCGCCAGATCGCGTTTTACATCTTCGAGCGCCGCGTCCACACAGAGCGCCGCGAGCAGGGCGAACTGACAGCCGAGCGCATCGGGCAGATCTGGCTGGAGGTGCAAGGCGAGAGCCTTGGCGACTCCGTGCATCTGGGCGAGGGGTATGAGACGTATTGGTCGTACGTGCCGCACTTCATCGGCATGCCTTTCTATGTTTACGCCTACGCGTTCGGGGACTGTCTCGTGAACTCGCTCTATGCCGTGTACGAGAATGCCGACAGCGGTTTCCAAGACCGCTACATGGAGATGTTGCGCGCTGGCGGCACCAAGCATCACAGCGAATTGCTGGCGCCGTTTGGCCTCGACGCGCGCGATCCGGATTTCTGGCAGATGGGCCTGAGCGTGATCGAGCGGATGATCGACGAGATCGAGCAGACCGAAGCCGCCGCCGGGGCACGTGGATGAGCGAAACCGACCACGACCGCTCCGCGCCGGACACATCCGCCAGCCAGCAGCCCGACACCGAAGCCAACCGTTTCTCCCGGCGGATGCGCCGCTATGCCCAGGTGAGCACGGGCGTGAGCGGGACCGCCGCGCGTCTGGCCGGCAATGCGCTGCTGGGTATGGGCCTGGATCGGGACAAGAACGCGCAACAGCTTGCGAAGGCGCTTGGCGGGATGAAGGGGCCGATCATGAAGGTCGCCCAGCTCCTGTCCACAATTCCGGACGCGCTGCCCCCCGAATACGCAGCGGAACTCTCGCAGCTCCAGAGCCAGGCCCCGGCGATGGGCTGGCCGTTCGTCAAGCGCCGCATGGCCGCCGAACTCGGGCCGGACTGGCAAAGCCGTTTCGCCGAGTTTTCGCGCGAGGCGGCAGCCTCCGCCTCTCTTGGACAGGTGCATAAGGCGCGCACGCATGAAGGCGAAGAGCTTGCCTGCAAGCTGCAATACCCGGACATGCAGTCTGCCGTGCAGGCCGACCTCAACCAGTTCAACTGGCTGCTGACCATCTATAAGCGCATGGACTCGGCGATCGACACCTCGGAAATCGCCGAAGAGCTGAGCGCGCGGCTCTACGAGGAGCTGGATTACGAACTGGAGGCGGCCCATACCAAGTTGTACGGGGTCATCTTCAAGGATGAGCCGCTGGTACAGGTCCCCGAGATCCATGACGCTCTGTCCACGCGACGTCTGCTCAGCATGACCTGGATGCAAGGCAGCCCGCTGGTCGACTACAAGAACAACGTGCAGGAGGACCGCAACCACATCGCGCGATGCCTGTTCCGCGCATGGTGGTGGCCCTTCGCCAATTACGGCGTGATCCACGGCGACCCGCATCTGGGCAACTACACGATCTTCGAGGATGACGGCCGCCCGGCGGGCATCAACCTGCTTGACTATGGCTGCATCCGCACGTTCACGCCGGAATTCATCGAGGGCGTCATCATGCTGTACCGGGGTCTTCAGCACGAGGACCACGACATGATCATCAGCGCGTATGAAAGTTGGGGCTTTGAAGGCCTGTCCTACGAGGTCATCGAGATACTGAACGTCTGGGCGCGCTTCATCTACGGCCCGCTACTCGATGACCGGACGCGGCGGATCGCGGAAGACGTGTCGCCGGGACAATATGGCCGGCGCGAAGCCTTTGAGGTCCACAAGGCGCTGCAGGAAAAAGGGCCGGTGCGCGTACCGCGCGAGTTTGTGTTCATGGACCGCGCCGCCATCGGGCTGGGCGGCGTATGTCTGCACCTGGATGCGGAACTGAACTTCCACCGCATGTATAACGAGACGATCGACGCCTTTGAAATCGAGACGGTGCGCGCGCGCCAGCAGGAAACGTTCGGCGCCGCGGGCGTGCCGCTGCCCGTGGCGAAGGGCAAGAAAGTCATCTGAGGGCGGCGGGTTCGCTGCGCGATTGACGGAAATCGCCGTCTAATTTGCTGAGCGGGCTGTCAGGTGCTCTTGATACGCTCGGCGTTCTCGAACTGCAGCCTTGCCAGCCGGGCGTAGACACCACCGCGCGCCACGAGGTCGTGGTGCGTGCCTTCTTCGACGATACGCCCCTCCTCCAGCACGAGGATGCGATCGGCATTCAGCACGGTCGCGAGCCGGTGAGCAATCACCAGCGTCGTCCGGCCTTCCATCACGCGCTCAAGCGCTTGCTGCACGAGGCTTTCGCTGTGCGCGTCGAGCGCGCTGGTCGCCTCGTCAAGCAGCAGTACCGGCGAATCCCGCAGCACGGCGCGGGCGATGGCGATACGCTGGCGCTGCCCGCCCGAGAGCATCACGCCGCCCTCGCCCAACTGGGTGTCGTACCCTTCCGGCAGGCGCGTCACGAACTCGTCGGCCAGCGCGGTTTCCGCCGCGGCGCGCACCTCGGCATCGCTCGCACCCGGCGCGCCATAGCGGATATTTTCTTTCACCGTGTCGGAGAACAGCGCCACGTCCTGTTGGACAATCGCGGTCTGGTCGCGCAAATCGTGCAGGTCCAGCCGGTGTACCGGAATGCCGTCAAGCGTGACCTCGCCGGATTGCGGATCATAAAACCGCAGCAACAGGCTGAATATGGTGCTCTTGCCCGCGCCGGAGGCCCCGACGATCGCTACCCGCTCACCTGGCGCCACGCGGAAGGTGACCTGCGCGAGCGCCTGTTCCGACGGCCGGGTGGGGTAGTGGAACACCACGTCCTTGAAGGCGACGTCCCCGCGAACAGGACGAGGCAGCGCGACGGGGTTCGATGGCGAGGTGATTTGCGGCTCAACCCGGCGCAGTTCGGCGAGCCGCTCCGCCGCGCCCGCGGCCTGCTGCAACTCGCCCCATACCTCGGACAGCCCGCTCATGGCCGCGGAAGCGATCACGGTATAAAGCACGAACTGGCCAAGCCGTCCCCCCGTCATCTCCCCGCTGAGCACGCCCTGTGCGCCATACCAAAGAATGCAAACAACGCTGGCGAACAACAAGAAGATGGCCAGTGCCGTCAGGCCGGCCCGCGCGCGCATCCGTTGGCGCGCGGCTTCAAAGGCCGTCTCGACCTCCGCGCCGAAGCGCCGGGTCGCCACGTCTTCATGGGTATAGGCCTGAAGCGTGCGGACGGCCCCGAGGTTCTCAGCCGCGTAGGCGGCCGACGCGGCGATGGTATCCTGAGCATGGGCCGACAGGCGTCGCACGGCCCGTCCGTATGCCATGAGCGGCAGCACGATAACCGGGATCGCCAGCACCACCAGCGCGCTCAACTCGACGCTGGTGAATACCATCATGATGAGCGAACCGAGCAGCAGCAGCACGTTGCGCAGGAACTGCGTCGCCGCCAGTCCGACCGCCGCCTTGATCTGGGTTGTGTCGGCGGTCAGGCGCGACATCACCTCGCCGGACTGGGTCTGCTCGTAAAAGGCCGGGCTGAGATGACACAAATGCCGGAACACGGATTCGCGCATGTCCGCGACCACGCGCTCCCCTATCCAGTTGACATAGTAATACCGCGCGGCGCTTGAGACCGCGAGGATGAGGCCAACGACGATAAGAGTGGCGAAATAATCGTTGATCAGAGCGGTATTCTGGCCGGAGAACCCCAAGTCGATCATCCGGCGGACCCCCATCGGCAGGGCCAAGGTCGCCATCGTCGACACCAACAGCGCGATCATCGCCAGCGTGATATGCCCGCGATACCGCAGCAGGAATGGCTTGAGGCTCTTCAGGGGCACAAGAGAGCGTCTGGCCGGTTTCTGCCTGCGCCGCATGCGCGCACCGGACGCCGCAGTCTCCTGCGTGCGCGCATCCGTGGGTGAAGATACAACCACTGAGTGCCTGCCCTTTTGAATTATTCTTTGCCTTTTTCTAACCGAACAAGGCCAGCCGGCGAAACTGAAAATCGCAACTGAGCCCATTGGCCGCAATGGATTTTGGCCGGTTTCGCGCTTGTCAGACACGGGTGTGGCGGGCTATATCACCGTCCAAGCCCGGCGTTGGCGATATGCCCCGCGACCGCACCTGATTTCGGCCAAGGACACAGCGACATGAGACGCGACATTCACCCCGACTACCATAAGATCACCGTCGTCATGACCGACGGTACCGAGTTCGAGACCTACTCCACGTATGGCTCGGAGGGCGACACGCTGCGCCTTGAGATCGACCCCAAGACGCATCCGGCCTGGACGGGCGGCAGCCAGCACCTGGTCGACCGTGGCGGGCGCGTGAGCCGGTTCAAGAAGAAGTTCGAAGGCTTTCTCGGCTGAGGCACGGCCCGCTCCTCGACGGCGGGGCACCACGCGACATCCTCTAACGGCTGTCGTCGTCCGAAGCCTCGCCCGTCTCGAAGTTGGCGAAGGCGCGCTCGGCCAGATCGTCCGCGCTCTCGTCCGATTTCGGTTCTGGCGCGGTTTCCTCCGGCTTCATGCGCTCAAACACGGTCTCGTCGCTTGCAGCCGGCGCATGGTCTTCAACCGGCTTCAGGCTTGCCTCGGATGCAGGCGCGGCACCCTTGGCGCCCTTCTCGGTGTCTTCGCGCTTGGCGGCCTTTTGAACCTCCGCATCCAGATCAAGCTGCTTGCAAAGCCCCAGCGTCACCGGGTCCTGCGGCTGCAGGTTCGACATGTTCCAGTGGCTGCGATCGCGGATGGACTGGATCGTCGGCTTGGTGGTGCCCACCAGCCGCATGATCTGGGAATCGCGCAACTCGGCATGGTTGCGCAATAGCCAATAAATCGCGTTCGGCCGGTCATGCCGGCGCGAGACCGGCGTGTATTTCGGGCGGCGCTTGGTCTTGGTCTCGGGAATGTGCACCTTGCTCTTGGCAAGCTTCATCCGGTAGCTCGGGTCTTCCTGCGCCTTGGCGATCTCCTCGCGGGTGAGCTGTCCGGACGAGATGGGGTCCATGCCCTTGATGCCCTGGGCCACCTGCCCGTCAGCGATACCCTTCACCTCCAGGTCGTGCAGGCCACAGAAATCAGCGATCTGCTCGAAGGTCAGCGAGGTATTGTCGACCAGCCATACGGCTGTCGCTTTCGGCATCAGCGGTTTGTCACTCATCATGCGGTCTCCGTGCTCAAGAATGCGGCCTTGAGCGGGTTAGAATTAGCTGTGTTCAAGGGGGCGGCGGGAATCGCTTCTCTCCAGAAACATAGTCGCCGCTGCAAGCTAGCGCAAATCTGATGCGGCCGCCGAGCGGGATTTTCTGCGGCCCGACCTTCACCCCCCGGAGAGCAGCAGGATTTTCCCGATATGCGCGCCGCTCTCCATCCGGGCGTGCGCCTGCGCTGCCTCCCTCAGCGGAAAGCGGCTATCGACCACGGGTCGAAACTCGCCAGTCTCAACGAGCGGCCAGACATTCGCCTCGACCGCGTCCGCAATACGTGCTTTGACGCTCGGCGTCCGCGCGCGCAAGGTCGAACCGGTCAGCGTGATCCGCTTGAGCATCAGCCGGGTGAAATCAACCTCGACCTTCGCGCCACGCAGGAACGCGATCTGGCCGATGCGCCCGTCTTCGGCCGCCACAGCGATATTACGCTGCACGTAATCTCCGCCCACCATGTCGAGGATGACATCCGCCCCGTGGCCATCGGTCTCTGACTTGACGACCGACACGAAGTCCTCGCTCTCGTAGTCGATCGCGCGCTCCGCCCCAAGCTTCTTGCAAATCGCGCATTTCTCCGAGCCGCGCGCCGTGGTGAAGACCCGCGCGCCAAAAGCGCTGGCGAGTTGGATCGCGGTGGTGCCGATGCCGCTGGTGCCACCATGCACGAGGAAAACCTCGCCCGGCTTCAACGCGGCCCGCTCGAACACGTTGACCCAGACGGTGAAGACCGTCTCCGGCAGCGCGGCCGCGTCGGCGATATCGAGACCCGCGGGAACCGGCAGGGTTGTCGCTTCCGGCGCGACGCAGTACTCGGCGTAGCCGCCGCCACTGACAAGCGCGCAAACCCGATCGCCGATACTGTGGCGCTGCGCGTCCGGCCCCAGCGCGACGACTTCGCCCGCAATCTCCAGGCCCGGCAGCGGCGAAGCATCCTTGGGCGCGGGATATTTGCCCTCGCGCTGGAAGACATCTGGCCGGTTGATACCCGCCACGGCGACCCGGATCAGCACCTCGCCCGCGCCAGGCTGCGGCACGGCCATCTGTTGAGGCTCTAACACTCCGGGGCCGCCCGGAGCAGTGATGGCGATGCCGGTCATTTCCGCCGGTAGCTGGGTCTGGCTCATCGTCGGCGTCTCCTTTCTGGCTGGTCCGTGCTAATCGATGGACAGCGGGCCCGCAAGCGGACCACGCGCCGCCCCCGAAACGCGTGCCGTTTTGAATGAGCGTTCGCAACTATCGGAAAATACGCATAAAATTTCTCAGCGCGTTAACTCTGTTTTAAGCACAGTCTCGTAACGTCATGATCGTCCAGTCAAATTGGCGTCGAACGGTACTTTCCGTTCTGTCAGCCTCCCTGTTCACAAAACTGAGCCGCCTTCGGGCGGCTCTTTCTTTTCGACACTGGGACGCCACACCAAAAACGCAATGTTAAGTCCTGTTGGCCTAGCTTTGCAGCCAGAAAATTGCGCGATCGTGATTTCTGCTGCTATAGCTTGGTCAGAGTTGACGTCCGCGCGTAGCGTAAGCGGGAGTTCCATGAGCCAACATGCTGGAGACACTCGGGTGCCGGGCGGCGATATGCCGGTCCCCTTCGCCGAGAAATATGCCGTTTCGCCCCAATTCGACGACCTGTTCCGCGAAGGAATGGCGCTCGTGGAGGATGCCGCCAGCTATCTCGACGGGCCCGGGCGGCGCGCCTCCAAGACGTTAAGCGGCGCGGCCGGCCTTGCCTACTCCACCGAGAGTATGCGCCTGACCACGAAGCTGATGCAAATCGCGTCATGGCTTCTGGTGCGCCGATCCGTCGGGCGCGGCGAGATGACCCTTGAGGAGGCCCTGAAATCACGCCAGCGCGCCAAACTGACCTATTCCGGGCGCTCCAAACGCCCTGAAGGCTTCGAGGAACTGCCCGACGACCTGAAGCGGCTGGTGAACGAGTGTGACGCGCTTTATGATCGCGTCCTGCGTCTCGACAGGCTGATCAGCCGCTCGAACGATCGCGCGCCCAGCCCGTCGGACAACCCGGTTGGATCACAGGTGGAGCGGCTCAGGGAAGCCTTCGAGCCAGCCAACGAACCGGCAGCCTCCGTGGCCACGGGCCACCCGAAAGACCAGCGATAACGCGGCGTCCGCCAGGTCACGCTGGAGCGGTTTCTGGCTGATCAACACGTCTCGGCATTGCACTTTGGCGCGCGCATGGTCGTATTCATGCATCGTTTGCTTGCAGAATACGCAGCTCTCTCCTGCTTTCATGTTGTCCAAGGGTGAGCGCTGTCCTTTGTGCCGCCCTTCTCGGGAACTTGAGTTTTGCCGCCTCGGCCGCGACCTTTCCCCAAGCCGGCACCGCATCAGCTTTCGATCGGCATCAACTGCACCACCTTGCGGGCAGCAAGCCCGTCAAGAAGCGCGCGGGAGCGCGTTATCATACGCGGCGGCCACCGTGGTTGCAGCGCCGGTGTTGCGTCACGACGCGACAGTGGTGGAACAAGGAAGGAAAGTGGTGTGCCGCAAGGTTCGCATATGCGCCCGGCGTTGAACCGCGCGCCATCTGTTTCCCGAAAAGTCGAGCCCGGGCGGCAAACGCCTCACGAACGACCCCTTTAAAAATTGATCTGGATCAACGCCACGGTTAGAAGGCTCCCGCAATCATGAATCGTTTGCGGACGATGCCGAATTCGCTCGCGGATAGCACGAGGATCAAGGGAGGCGTAAATGGCTCAGGCCATGCGGCAGGAGATGGCAGCGCTCGCTGATGCGCTTGTTCTGGCGGCGGCGGCATTCGGCGTGCTGCTCGGAGGATTCCTGTTTTTCGCCTCCTCCGACCCGGTGATGTCGTTTCATGGCTTGCTGCTGGCCGGCGGCTCCGCGGTCGGCGGCTGGTACATCCTCACGCGCCTGTCGGATGGGAACCTGAGCGTCGGCGGTGAAGGCTACTACAATGATACGGTCATAAAAGCCGGCGTCATCGCCACCGTGTTCTGGGGCATCGTCGGTTTCTTCGTCGGCGTGTGGATCGCGTGGCAGCTCGCCTTCCCGGCGCTGAACTTCGACCTGCCCTGGACCAGTTTCGGCCGCCTGCGCCCGGTTCACACCTCCGCCGTCATCTTTGCCTTCGGCGGCAATGCGCTCATCGCCACCTCGTTCTACGTCGTGCAGCGGACCTGCAAGGCGCGGCTCGCCGGACGCTGGGCCCCCTGGTTCGTGTTCTGGGGCTACCAGCTTTTCATCGTGCTCGCCGCCACCGGATACGTCTTCGGCGTCACCCAGTCGCGCGAGTACGCCGAGCCGGAATGGTACGCAGACCTGTGGCTCACGCTGGTCTGGGTGGTTTACCTGCTGGTGTTCCTCGGCACGATCATGAAGCGCAAGGAACCCCACATCTACGTCGCCAACTGGTTCTATCTCGCCTTCATCGTCACGGTGGCGATGCTGCACATCGTCAACAACCTCGCGCTGCCCATCTCGCTGACCAGCACCAAAAGCTATTCGCTGTTCTCCGGCGTTCAGGACGCCATGACCCAGTGGTGGTACGGCCACAACGCCGTGGGCTTCTTTCTCACCGCAGGCTTCCTCGGGATGATGTACTATTTCATCCCGAAACGCGCGGAGCGCCCGGTCTATTCCTACCGCTTGTCGATCATCCACTTCTGGGCGCTGATCTTCCTCTACATCTGGGCCGGCCCGCATCACCTGCACTACACCGCGCTGCCTGACTGGGCGCAGACGCTGGGCATGACCTTCTCGATCATGCTGTGGATGCCGTCCTGGGGCGGCATGATCAACGGGCTGATGACGCTTTCCGGTGCCTGGGACAAGCTGCGCACCGACCCGGTCATCCGGATGCTGGTTGTGTCGGTGGCGTTCTACGGCATGTCCACCTTTGAAGGCCCGCTGATGAGCGTGAAGGCGGTCAACTCGCTCTCGCACTATACCGACTGGACCATCGGCCATGTCCATTCCGGCGCGCTCGGCTGGGTCGGAATGATCAGCTTCGGGGCGCTGTATTGCCTGGTGCCCTGGCTGTGGAACCGGCGCGGGCTGTACTCGCAGCGGCTGGTGGAATGGCACTTCTGGCTCGCGACCATCGGCATCCTGCTCTACATCACCTCGATGTGGGTGTCGGGCATCCTGCAGGGCCTGATGTGGCGGGCGTATGATGACCTCGGCTTCCTGCAATACTCCTTCGTGGAGACCGTCGAGGCGATGCATCCGTTCTACATCATCCGCGCGCTCGGCGGCACGCTGTTCTCTGTCGGCGCGCTGTTGATGGCCTACAACCTGTGGCGCACCGCGCGCGGCGACGTGTCCGTTGATGCGGCCGACCAACCCAGCGTCGCGGCGGCCCCCGCGTTGCGCGGCCAGGGCCCTGCCCCAACCCCGGCGGAATAAGGAGCGCGACCATGTGGAAATGGCATCTCCCGTTCGAGCGCCGTTCGCTGATCCTGCTAATCGGCATTCTTGTGGTCGTATCGATCGGCGGGCTGATCGAGATCGCGCCGCTATTCTGGCTCGGGTCGACCATCGAGAAGGTCAAGGGCATGCGCCCCTACACGCCGCTGGAGCTGACCGGCCGCGACATCTACATCCGTGAAGGCTGTTACGTGTGCCACAGCCAGATGATCCGCACCCTGCGCGACGAGGTGGAACGCTACGGGCATTACAGCCTCGCCGCGGAAAGCATGTACGACCATCCGTTCCAGTGGGGCTCAAAGCGGACGGGGCCAGACCTAGCGCGCGTCGGCGGTAAATATTCGGACGAATGGCATGTCGCGCACATGACCAATCCGCGCGCGGTGGTGCCGGAATCGATCATGCCCGGCTACGGGTTCATGGCCGGGCGGGAGCTGGACCTAAGCGATATCGATGACCGGCTGAAGGCGCTTCGCTTGGCCGGGGTGCCCTACACCGACGAGATGATCGAAAACGCCGAGGCCGATTTACGCGCGCAGGCGGCCCCCAACGCCGAGGGCGCGGACGCGCTGCAGGAGCGTTATCCCAAGTCCCAGTCGCGCGATTTCGACGGCGACCCCGGGCGCATCACCGAAATGGATGCGATGGTGGCCTACCTGCAGATGCTGGGGACCCTCGTCAATTTCGCCAGCTTCGATGAGACCGGCCAGAACCGGCGCTAAGGCGGTGTGATGGATTATGAAACGGTGGTCATGGTGAGCCAGATCGCGGGCCTGCTGATCTTCGTCGGGCTGTTCGTGGTCGTTCTGGTCTATGCGCTGTGGCCTGGCAACAAGAAACGCTTTGAGCAGGCTTCGCGGCTACCGCTCGATCAGGACGACAGCCCGCAGGAAGAATCGCAGCGAGGGGACGATGGCCGATAAACCGGAACGCGACGAGGTCACGGGTGAAGAGACGACCGGCCATGTCTGGGATGACGACCTGAAGGAATTGAACAGACCGTTGCCGAAATGGTGGGTGTACGTCTTCTACGCCACGATCGTCTGGTCGGTCGGTTACTGGGTGTTGTACCCGTCCTGGCCGCTCATCAGCGGCTACACGCAGGGCGTGCTCGGCTATAGCCAGCGCGAGACGGTACGCGGCGAAATCGAGCAAGCGCGCGCGGCCCAGAGCGACTTCCGCGAGGCAGTCAAAACTGCCGAGTTGAGCGAAATCCGCTCCGAACCCGAGCTTCTGCGCTTTGCCATGGCAGGCGGCGAGGCCGCGTTCGGCGACAATTGCGCCCCGTGCCACGGCCGCGGCGCGCAAGGCGGGCCGGGCTATCCAAACCTCAACGACGACAGCTGGATCTGGGGCGGCACGATCGACGACATTCAGCACACCATCCGCTACGGCATTCGCTCCGATCACGCGGAAACACGCTTCAGCCAGATGCCCCGCTTCGGCCTCGACAACCTGCTGAGTGACGCCGAGATCAACGACGCCGCCGAATATGTCCGCTCCCTCAGCAGGCTTGAGCACAATGACGCGGCAGCCGAGCGCGGCAGCGAGATCTACGCGCAGCAATGCGGCTTCTGCCACGGCGAAAACGGCGAGGGCATGGTGCAGATGGGCGCGCCTAACCTGTCGGACAGCATCTGGCTGTATGGCGGCAGCAAGGATGATATCGTCACAAGCATACGCACCGGCCGCGGCGGTATGATGCCGCAATTCGCCGACCGGCTGGAGGAAATCACGATCAAGCAACTGGCGGTCTACGTGCATACGCTGGGCGGCGGCCAGTAGCCAGCACCGCGCCGGTATTGGCCAGCTGAAAGGATGCAGGACGCAGACATGGCGGACGACACCGCGATGACGCACTCACAAGGCGCCGGATCGCCGAATGAGGCCGCCCCAGGCGTGGAAAAGCTCGACGTCAAGGCGATCAACACGGCAGAGGAACGCCAGCTTTTCGCCACCCGCGAGAAGATCTACCCCAAGCTCGCGCATGGCAAGTTCCGCGCCGTCAAGTGGGCCGTGATGGCCGTCACCCTGGGCATCTATTATCTCCTGCCATGGATGCGCTGGGACCGCGGGCCGAACCTGCCGGACCAGGCCTTCCTTATCGATTTCGCCAACCAGCGCATCTACATATTCTGGTTGGATATCTGGGCGCAGGAGCTGTATTTCGTCACCGGCATTCTCATCGTGTCCGCGCTGGGGCTGTTTCTCGTAACGGCGTATGCGGGCCGCGTCTGGTGCGGCTATGCCTGCCCGCAGACGGTGTGGACCGACCTGATGATCGCTGTCGAACGGTTCTGGCAGGGCGACCGCAACGCGCGCATGCGCCTCGACAAGAAGCGGTGGACCTTCGACAAGATCTGGCGCAAATCCGCCACGCATGTCAGTTGGCTGCTGATCGCGCTGGCCACCGGCGGCGCGTTCGTCTTCTATTTCCGCGACGCGCCCACGCTTGCCGTGGAACTTGTGAGCGGCACGGCCCCGCCAATTGCCTACGTGTTCCTGGGCATCTTCACCGCGACAACTTATCTGCTGGGCGGGATCGCGCGCGAACAGGTGTGTATCTACATGTGCCCATGGCCGCGCATCCAGGGCGCCATGTTCGACAGCGACTCGCTCCTGGTAACGTATCGCGATTATCGCGGCGAGCCGCGCGGACCGCACAAGAAGGGCGACACGTGGGAAGGCCGGGGCGACTGCATCGACTGTTACCAATGCGTGGCGGTGTGCCCCACCGGCATCGACATCCGGAACGGGCCGCAACTTGAATGTATCCAGTGCGCGCTGTGCATCGATGCCTGCGATGCGGTGATGGACAAGGTCGGCCGCCCGCGCGGGCTGATCGCTTATGACACGTTCCGCAACATCGACGCGGCCCAGCACGGCACGAAGGCCCCCCCGCGCCTTATCCGCCCGCGCACCATGCTTTATAGCGCGCTTATCGCGCTCGTGCTCGGGATCATGGCACTTGGCCTGATGAACAAGACCGTGCTGGAAACCAACGTCATGCGCGATCGCAATCCGCTGTTCATCCAGCTTTCCGATGGCAGCATCCGCAACCGTTACACTGTGAAGATCCTCAACAAGCAGTATGAGTCGCGCACCTTCGCACTGAGCACCGCGGGCCTGGCGAATGCACAACTGGAACTGGTCGGCTTTGAGGGCCAGTCCACGCCGGAGATCACGGTGCCCGCCAGCGACCTGCGCGAGTTGCGCGTCCATGTTACTGTACCGAAAAACGCGCTTGCTGCGCTCGACGACGCGGAAACGCGCTTCCGCTTCGAGATTAATGATCTGCAGTCCGAGGCGCAAAGCAGCGCGACAACAACCTTCCGGAGGCCGGAATGAGTGAGCGTGCTGAACACGGCCGCCCGATCACGGGGCGCACCGTGCTGTTCATCCTGATGGGTTTTTTCGGCGTGATGTTCGTGGTGAACGGAATCTTCACCTATTTCGCCGTGTCCACGTTCAACGGCCTCGTCACCGAGGGCTCGTATCGCAAGGGGCTGGAATACGACATGCAGTTGGCCGCTGAAGCCGCGCAGGAGCGTCTTGGCTGGTCCGCCGATCTCGCGCTGGCCCGGCGCGGCGCGCAACTCCGCTTCACGCTCGCGGGCGAGAACGGCCGGCCAATCTCGGGGCGGCAGGTGCGCGTGCGGGTCGGCAGGCCGGCCACGGACAAGTTCGACCGCACCGTGACGCTGAGCGAAATCGCCTCAGGGGTCTACACCGGCGATATTGCGCTGCCCGGAGCGGGCAACTGGCTAGCCTCGCTAGAAGTGCTGGACGGTTATGATGAGGCTGCGCAGGTGGTTTACAGGATGAAGAAACGGCTATGGCTGAAGCCGCAGAGCTAGGCGCGCCCCGCGCTGACACCTCCAGCCAGGGCGCCAGCCCGCGCAATGACGATCCCCGCGCCGAGTCCCTCACGCTGATCGTCGAGAACATGCATTGCGGCGGCTGCATGACCAAGATCGAGCGCGTGCTCGCTGCCACGCCAGGCGTGCTCTCCGCGCGCGCCAACCTGAGCGCCAAGCGCGTGAGCGCAACCATCGACACCGGGACAACGTCCGTGCCCGCGCTTACCGAAGCGCTGGGCCGCGCCGGCTTCACGGCCGCCGAACTCGCCGACGAGCCTGCGCCCACGCGCGATGACGATCAACTCCTGCGCGCCATGGCCGTGGCCGGGTTCGCCGCGGCCAACGTGATGCTGTTGTCGGTGGCCGTATGGGCGGGCATCGCCTCGGACATGACGCCGGAGGTGCAGGCGCTGTTCCATTGGCTCTCGGCCCTTATCGCCCTGCCCGCCATCCTTTATGCCGGACAGCCATTCTTCAGGTCCGCGCGCGATGCGCTCAAAGGGCGGCGGCTCAACATGGACGTGCCGATCTCGCTGGCAATCCTGCTGGCCTCGTCGATGAGCCTTTACCAGACCATTCGCGGCACCGAGCAGGTCTATTTTGACGCGGCGATCACCCTGCTGTTTTTCCTCCTGATCGGGCGCTTTCTTGACCAGCGGATGCGCCGTCGCGCCAAGGGGGCCGCGGAAAACCTGATGGCGCTTCAATCTGGCAGCGCCACCGTGATCGGCGATGGGCCGCCGCGACAGGTCTCGACGCGCGCGCTCGCGCCGGGGATGCGTGTGCTGATCGGCTCGGGCGAGCGCGTGCCCGCCGATGGCGTTGTGGGCACGGGGATCAGCGAGATCGACGAGAGCCTCATCACGGGCGAAACGCTGCCCCGCGCGATCGCGGCGGGCGCTGATATACACGCCGGCACACTCAACCTGGGCGCGCCAATCGAGATGGAGGTGCGCGCGGCCGACGACAGCACGCTGCTCGCCGAGATTCGCCGCCTGATGGAAACGGCCGAGCAGGCCAAGGGCGCTTATGTGCGCCTCGCCGACCGCGCCGCGCGGATTTACGCGC
>CAYFVF010000025.1:0-14635 GCA_964346335.1 uncultured Hyphomicrobiaceae bacterium | reverse complement strand
CCGCGGGCTTCACCGAAATCGACACGGAGGACCGCGGCGACTGGTTCATCCAGTTTTGCCGGGATGAGGTCGCGCGGCTCTCGGGTCCGCTCTGGGCAACCTATGTCGAAAAATTCGGCGAGGAAAGCGCACAGCGCTCGGTCAAGAACGCCCGGACCCGTCTGATGCTCGCCGAGCAGGGCCAGCTTCTCACCGGGCACATTCGCGCGCGCAAGCCGGCCTAGCGGCGCCGGCTTCGCCATTGGCCGCCGCCGGTGCGCCAGCGCGCATCATCAGCGGCAGGCGTGAAGATCGGCAGACGTCTCCGTGCCCTGACTTGATGCGCGATCCTCAGGCCTGCACGACGACATTGACCGATTTCGGCGTACCGGAGTTTGCGCCCTCGGCGTCGCGGACCTGAACATCGAACCCGGCCGAGTCCATCGACGCGCCGTCATGCACGAACGCGACCGAGCCGGCTTCGAGGTCGGCCTGTGTGAAGGTGCTGACCGGCGTGCTCGGGGCCTTGGCATGGGCGACGAAACCGCCATGCGCATTGCTCACGGAGAAGGTGAGGTCCTTCGCGTCATCATCCGGATCGACCGCGTTGAGGTCCACCAGTGTGATGCGCACCGCCTTTCCCTTCGTCACGTTCAATTCCATGTCGCCCTTGAGCTCCGGCGGGACATTGCTGAGCTTGGCGCTGAGCTGGCCGCCAAGGTCAACCGCGATCTGGCCGTATTGCACATCGCCGTTCACGTTGCCGGTGCTGCCGACCTTGATGAGCTTCTTGATGAAGATATCACCCTGCAACAGGCCCTCGACCTCGGCGTCGCCGGCGCGCAGCGTCCCGAAGAGCTTGCCGCCCTCGCGCACCGTCACGCGGGACGTCGAAAGTTCGCCCTCCACGTACCCGTAAATCTCGATGTAATCGCAGTTGGTGATCTCGCCCTTGATAACGGTATCTTCCTGGATGACGGCTTGGCGGCTTTTACTCACGTTCTTATCCCCCGGAGGTTATTGCGCAAATACGCGCTGGCTTTTGGGTCATGCGGCGGGACCGCGCGGCTTGGCGAGGTTGCACCAAGCTATAGCCAATGTGCGCTGTGTTGTCATGGGGTTTGAGGACGTGAAGGCGCGTGATCTCGCAAGCCGCGGGCGTTGAAAACTCTGCTCAGCCGTGGAAGATACAACCAGACGTTGGGCAGCCGGGCGCAAAGGCGCTAGACTGAGCGCGATTCGAGGCGCGGGTGGCAAGCCGGAGGCCGCCAAGCGATGCGGCCGGGGCAGGTTCGGCGAAAGCAGGCGGCGACGCGACATGCGATATTTTGATGGAATTCTGGGCAGGGCGTTCCGGCGTCCGGCGGCTGCTTGGTTGCCGGGCAGTTTGGTGCTTGCGGTGCCGGGACAGGTCCAGGCGGTGCCGCTTGGCGGGTCCGCTATCGGTCTGACAGGCGCCTTGTCGCCATGGGCGGTGTTTGCTGGCGTGGCGGCCGGGGTCGCCTTGCTGGCGGGCGTGGTCGTGCTTGGGCTTGGCCTGCGCCGGTGTCGCGAGGGCCAAGCCGAAAAACAGCGCGAAGTCGCCCGCATCTCGTCGGAGCTGAGCGCGGCGCATGCCCTTCTGAACAGCGAGAGCCAGGCGGTGTTGACGTGGGAGCACGATCGCGAGCACCCCCGGTTGATGACCTACACGCTTGCGCCCGAGCTCGGCGTGCCCGTGAACCTGCGGCGGCTGACGCGGTTTGCCGCCTGGCTCGAGCGGGACAGCGCGTTGATGCTCGAACAGGCGCTTACGGCCCTGCGCGAGCGCGGCGAGGCGTTCAGCCAGATTCTGACCACGGCAGCAGGCGCGAATATCGAAGCCGAGGGCCGGCCGTCCGGGCCGTTCGTCGTGCTGCGGTTGCGCGCGCTGCGCGACCACGGCGAAGAACGCGCGCATCTCTCGGCGCGTCTGCGCGAGGTGGAGGATGAGTTGGCCGCTTTCCGCGCGCTGGTGCAGGCGCTGCCGATGCCGGCCTGGCTGCGCGATGATCAGGACCGCATCACCTGGGTCAACGACGCTTACCTCGCCGCCGTGGACGGGGCGAGCGCGCAGGATGTGCACGAGGACCAGATCGAGCTGCTGGAGGCCCGCCAGCGCCGCAAGATCCAGCACACGCTGCAATCCGGCAAGGTGTTCCGTGAACGGTTGCAAACCATCGTCGGCGGTGAACGGCGCAGCTATGACACCGTGGCGCTGCCCGCGGGCCATGCCAGCGGCGGCGTGGCGATCGACGTGGCCCCGCTGGAGAGCGCGCGCGGCGAATTGCACAGGCAAATGGCCGCCCATGCGCGCACGCTGAACAGGGTGGCGACCGGCGTTGCGATCTTCGGGACCGACCGGCGCTTGAATTTCTACAATGACGCGTTCGCCCAGCGCTGGCAGCTGCCGCCGGCGTGGCTTGATCAGCGCCCGTCGCTCGGCGAGATCCTCGATCGGCTGCGCGCGGCGCGGATGTTGCCGGAGCAGATCGACTATCGCGATTGGCGCGAGCGCCAGACGGCCGCTTTCGACACGACCGGGGCGGCCGCGCTACAGGAGGACTGGTGGCATCTGCCTGACGGGCGGGCGATCCATGTGGCGGCGGACCAGCGCCCGGATGGCGGCGTGACCTTCCTCTACGACGACGTGACCGAGAAACTCGCGCTCGAAAGCCGTTATAATGCGCTGATCCGCGTGCAGCGCGAGACGCTGGACCATCTGCGCGAAGGCGTGGCGGTTTTCGGCTCCGATGGCTGCTTGCGGTTGTTCAATCCCGCCTTCAGCGAGGTCTGGGGGTTGGATCAGGAGTTCCTGGCGGGCGCGCCGCATGTCGACGACGTGATCGAAGCCTGTGCGCCGCATCTCGCTGATCGTCAGCCGCTGGAGCGGATGCGCGACGCCGTGACGGACGTTTACGATCAGCGCTGCGCATTTGAAGGACAGGTCACGCTGGAAGGCGGGACCGCTCTGGCCTATGCCGGGGTGCCGCTGCCCGATGGCGCCATCATGATGACCTATGCGGATATCACCGACAGCAAGCGGGTTGAACGCGCGCTGATCGAGCGCAACGAGGCGCTGGAAGCCTCCGACCGGCTCAAGAACACCTTCATTTCGCATGTGTCTTACGAACTGCGCACCCCGCTCACCAACATCATCGGCTTCAGCGAATTGCTCGGCGAGCCGCATGTCGGTGAACTGAACGCGCGCCAGCGTGATTATCTGGGCGACATTTGCGCGTCGAGCCAGGCGCTTCTGGCGATCATCAACGACATCCTTGACCTTGCGACCATTGACGCGGGCGCGCTGGAGTTGAAGACGCGCGAGACCGATGTCCGCGAGATCATTCGCGCGGCGGAGCTTGGCGTGCGCGAGCGTCTGGCGTCGCAAAACATCAAGCTCGACATCGAGGTTGAACCGGGCATCGAGCGGCTGGTCGCCGATGACAAGCGTGTCACGCAGATCCTGTATAACCTGCTCTCGAACGCGATCGGATTTTCCGAGGCTGAGCGAACCATCACGCTCAGTTGCCGGCGCCAGGGCGAGATGGTCGCGTTTTCGGTGCAGGATACGGGGTGCGGCATCCCCGAGGACTACCAGGATAGCGTATTTCAGCGCTTTGAAACGCGCCCGCAAGGTTCGCAGCATCGTGGCGCGGGGCTGGGCCTGTCGCTGGTCAAGAGCCTCGTGGAACTGCATTCCGGCGATATCCAGCTTCGCTCGGCGGAAGGCGCGGGCACGACCGTGACGGTCCTGCTCCCGGAACATGGGCAGCAGATCCACATGCGCGAGCCCGAGCCGGCGCAGCCGGTCCGGCAAGCCCAGCAATAGGCCGGGCGTTGGCGTGATACGTGCGTGCCAAAGTGTCGGCGTAGTCCCGCGTCAAGATACGAATCGATAGCCGTTGCAGAAGGCGGGTGATCTCGTGCAGCCGGAAACGCCCGAAGGAATAACCCGGATTCGCCTGGAGGGCCTGAGCCTCACAGGCGTTGACGGTCTCGTGCAGGTGCTTGCGCCTTACCTGCGCCGCGGCGATGTGCTCACGCTGACGGGCGATCTCGGCGCGGGCAAGACCACCTTCGCGCGGTTCCTGATCTGGGCCATGGCCGATGCGCCCGTCGAGGTTGCCAGCCCCACCTTCGCGCTTGTTCAGGTCTATGAAACGGCCCAAGCCGAAATCCACCATTTCGATCTCTACCGTCTGGGCGCGCCAGACGAATTGTGCGAACTTGGCTTCGACGAGGCGCGGGACAGCGCGCTGGTGCTGGTCGAGTGGCCCGAGCGGCTGGGCGACGCATTGCCCGTGGACCGGCTGGACGTGTCCCTGAGCGAGGGCGAGACGGCGGACACGCGCGATGTCACGATCACAGGCCATGGCGGCTGGGCGCCGAGGCTTCAGCGTCTGCGCGCGGCCACGGACTTTCAGAACAACGCCGGGTGGAGCGCGGCCCGCGCCCGCTTCCTTGCTGGCGATGCGTCGGTCCGCTCTTACGTGCGGCTGGCGCTTGGCGATGCCCGCGCGTTGCTGATGGATTGGGAGCGCCAGCCTGACGGTCCGCCGCTGGGCGATGGCCGCCCCTACAGCCGGATCGCGCACCTGGCCGAGGATGTCGGTCCGTTCGTCGCGGTGGCGCGCGCCCTGCGCGAAGCCGGCCTTCCCGCGCCCGAGATTTACGCGCATGACCTTGAGCGCGGCTTTGCGCTGATCGAGGATTTCGGTGATTACGCCCTTGGCCGGCTGGTGGAGCAAAGCGGCGAGATCGGCACGCTTTATCGCCCGGCAGTTGATCTGCTGTTGCGCCTTCGCGAGGTCGACATCCCGCGCGTCTTGCCGATCAACGATGACCGCACCTACGCGCTGCCGGATTATGACGCGAGCGCCCTCGAGGCCGAAGTCGCGCTATTGCTCGATTGGTTCCTGCCGGCGATGACAAGCCGTCCGCTGCCTGCAAACGCGCGGCGCGAGTTCGAAGCGCTCTGGCAGGCTCAGTTCGACTGGCTGGCGCGTCAGGAAACGGGCCTTGTGCTGCGCGACTTCCACTCGCCCAATCTCATCGCCCTGGCCCCCGGCGACCCGCGCGGCGCGCTCGGCCTGATCGATTTTCAGGACGCGGTGATCGGCCACCCGGCTTACGATCTGGCATCGCTATTGCAAGATGCGAGGCTCACCGTGCCGCCCGAAGTCGAGGCCCATTTGTTCCGCCATTATTGCGCGCGTTCTGCGCAGCACGGCGCGGACTTCGACGCAGGCGCGTTTGCGCGGGCTTATGCGCTATTGGGTGCGCAGCGCAACACCAAGATTCTCGGCATTTTCGCACGCCTCGCGCTGCGTGACGGCAAGCCCGCCTACCTCGCGCACATTCCGCGTGTCCGGGACTATCTGGAGCGTGACCTGCAGCATCCCGCGCTTGCGCCGTTGCGCGCATGGTTCGATCGGCATATGCCGGGGCAGGATGACGCGAGGGCGTTGGCGGGCGCGGCTCGGTAATGACGAGGGGCGGTGATGGAAATCGATACGGCAATGGTGCTGGCGGCGGGCTATGGCAAGCGAATGCGCCCGCTCACGGAAAATGTGCCAAAGCCGATGGTCCGGCTCGAGGGGCGGCCGCTCATCGACCATGTCCTGTCGCGGCTGGCGGCAGCAGGCGTGCGCGAAGCGGTGGTGAACGTTCATTATCTTGCCGACGCGCTGGAGGCGCATCTGGCTGGCCGGAGCGACCCGCCGGCAATCCGGATCCGCAATGAGCGTGAGACGTTGCTCGATACCGGCGGCGGCGTGAAAGCCGTGCTTGACCGGCTCGGGACAAGCGGCTTTTTCATCCACAACTCGGACTCGGTATGGATCGAGGACGGCGGCGACGTGCTGACAGATTTGGCTGCGCAGTGGAATCCCGACGCGATGGATGCGCTGCTGCTGGCAGCAGATGCGCGCGCGAGCCTCGGTTATACCGGGGCCGGCGATTTCGACATGGATGAACAAGGCCGCCTGAAGCGCCGCGCCGCTGGCCAGACCGCGCCTTATGTCTTTGCCGGTGTATCCATCGCCCATCCGCGCCTGTTCGCGAACAGCCCGGACGGGGCGTTTTCGCTGAACCCGCTTTGGGACGCCGCGATCGCGCGGGGCCGGTTGTTCGGTGCGCGGCTCCACGGCGAATGGATGCATATAGGTACGCCAGAGGCGCTGGCAGCGGCGGAGCAGCGCCTGCGCGACAAGGCGGCGTGAGCGCGGGACATGGCGCCACTGCATCTCGCGTTGTTCACTATTGCGCCGGAGCGCCCGTTTCTTGGCGATCTCGCCGATGCGATTCTGAGTGGTGACCTGCCCCGAGCCGGTGGCGCAGCACCGGGCCCACTCGATCTTGCCGACACGACTGTTTACCTTCCGACGCGTCGGGCCTGTGCGGGACTGCGTGATGCCCTTGTGGGCCGCTCTCCGGGCAGGGCGTTGCTGCTGCCGGATATCCGTCCGCTCGGCGCGGTGGACGCCGATGCCCCGCCCGAAGCTGATCCGGACGATCCCGATCTGCCGCCCGCTGTCCCGGATATGGATCGCTGGCTGACGCTGACGGCCCTGGTGCAACGATGGTCGCGTGCCGTGGCGGACAGTCCCGACGAGACGGGCTATCCCGCCATCTCCGCAGCGGCCGCCAGCGAGTTGGCCGTGGAGTTGATGGACCTGCTCGATACCGCCCAGCTTGAAGGCGTGGACCTTTCGGGTCTCGATGCGCTGGTCCCCGAAGAGATGGCCGAGCACTGGCGGCGCACCTCCCGGTTTCTCAGTATCGTCACCGAGCAATGGCCCGCGCATTTGCGCGAGCGCGGCTTGCTTGATCCCGTCGCGCGGCGAAACCGGGTGCTCGCGCGCGCGGCGGCGCGGATGGCGGAGCAACCGGATGCGCCGGTGATCGTCGCTGGCTCCACCGGCAGCGTGCCCGCGACGGCGGCGCTGATGCGCACAATC
This sequence comes from uncultured Hyphomicrobiaceae bacterium, assembly GCA_964346335.1. Lineage (GTDB taxonomy): Bacteria > Pseudomonadota > Alphaproteobacteria > Rhizobiales > Rhodomicrobiaceae > Dichotomicrobium. Next base: position 7,676 of record CAYFVF010000025.1, on the reverse strand, counting down.
ATGGGGCTTCCGCGCGGCGCGATTGTCCTTCCGGGGCTGGATCAGCACCTCGATGCAACGAGTTGGGCGGCGTTGGAGGCAGCGCCGCATCACCCCCAGGCGGGCTTGGCGCGGTTGCTGGCCGTGCTTGGCGTCGCGCGCGAGGATGTCGGCGTGCTGGCAGGGGAAGGGCGCTCGGGCCGGAGCGTGCTGGTCTCCGAGGTGATGCGCCCCGCTGAAACCGCTGAGCGCTGGCCTGCTTTCCTGCAGGGCGCGGACCCAGTTCAAATGGCCGCTGCGCTGGACGGGGTCAGCCTCGTCGAAGCGCCCGATCAGCGCGTCGAGGCCGAGGCAATCGCGCTGATGATGCGCGAGTGCGTCGAGACGCCGGGGCGCACGGCGGCGCTGGTCACGCCTGAGCGCACGCTTGCGCGCCGGGTCGCCGCCGCGCTGCAGACCTGGGGTCTGGATGTCGCCGACAGCGCAGGCGCGCCGCTCGCCACCACGCCGATCGGCCGGTTCATGGAGCTGATCGCGCGGGTCGCCGTGGAGGCCGACGCAGTGACACTCCTGGCATTGTTGAAGCACCCATATGTCCGGCTTGACTGGAGCGCCGGGGAGATCAGCGCGCGGGCCGCTGAACTGGAAGTCATCGCCTTGCGCCAGCCCTGGTTCGCTGGCGGTCTGGACGGGCTGGCCGCGGCGCTTGCACGCGCAGGTGAGGCCGGCGCGGGCGCGCGTGACCTGGCTGCCCGGCTGATCGAGGCGTTCGCGCCGCTCCGGGCTTTCGTGGATCAGGCCCACGCCCCGCCGAAGGATCTCGCGGCGGCGCACCGCGCGGTAGCGCAAGCCTTGGCGGCCGGCCCAGATGCGCCCGAGATTTGGGCGGGGCCGGACGGCGACGCGATGGCCCGGGTTCTTGATGATCTGGCCAGCGGCGAGCAGGGTGGTCTGGTGCCGGACATCGCGCCAGCGGACTATCCCGGCTTCTTTGCGGGGCTGATCCGGCGCGAAGCTGTCCATGACGATGCACGCGGGCATCCGCGCCTGTTCATCTGGGGGCCGCTCGAAGCGCGATTGCAGTCGGTCGACCGGCTGATCCTTGGCGGGCTGAACGAAGGCGTCTGGCCGCGCACCGCGCAAAGCGGGCCGTGGCTCAACCGGGCCATGCGCACGGCGCTGGGCCTGCCGGAGCCGGAGCGGCAGACCGGACTGTCCGCGCATGATTTTGCGCAGGGGCTGGCCGCGCCGGAAGTGGTGTTGACGCGCGCGCTCAAGGCCGACGGGACGCCGAGCGTACCGAGCCGCTGGGTGTCGCGGCTCCGGCTTCTGGCGGATGCCTTGGGGCGGAGCGAGGCACTACAGCCTTCCCAGCCCTGGCTGGCTTGGGCGACTGCGCGGAATGCACCGGCGCCAACGCGTGAAACACCGCGCCCGCCCGCGCCGCGCCCGTCTGTTGCCGCGCGCCCGCGTTCGCTCGGCGTCTCTGATGTCGAGCGCTGGATCGCCAACCCTTACGCGCTTTACGCCAGCCATATCCTGCGGCTGGAGCCTATGCCCGGTCTGGCGGAGGGGCCTGACGAGCGTCATCGCGGCCAGATCATCCACGCCGCGCTGAGCCGTTTCGCCGAGCGTTTCCCGGTCGCGCTGCCTGATGATCCCGCGGGCGAACTGGTGGCAATCGCTGATGACCTGATGGCTGAATGGGGCGCGTTCGCTCATGTGCGTGCGTTCTGGCGGCCTCGCCTCGCCCGGTTTGCAGATTGGTTCGCGCAGACCGAGCCGGACCGTCGCGCTGATCTGCGCCGCACCTTGAGCGAGGTGCCTGGACAACTGATCCTTGAATGTCCGGGCGGGGCATTCACGCTTACCGCGCGGGCCGACCGCATCGACATTCGCGGTGATGGCCTTGCGATCTATGACTACAAGACCGGGAGCATCAGCGCGCGCCGGGTTGCGGCGGAGAGGCTGCAATCGCCGCAACTCCCGCTGGAAGGACTGATCGCACGCTCGGGTGGCTTTGACGGTGCCGGGATAACGGGTGCCGCTCCCGCGCTCGCGGCCCTTGCGTACATCTCTGCAGCGGGTGGGCGCGAGGCGGGCGAGGCGCAGGCCCTGAAAGATCCTGAAGCCCTTGCCGTTTCCGCGCGTAACAAGCTCGCCGCGCTGATCGCGCGTTACGACAGCCCCGATACGCCCTACACGGCCATGCAGCGTCCGGCCTTCAAGGCGCTGTGGGACTATGACCCCTATGCGCATCTTGCCCGCGTGGCCGAGTGGCGCGGTGGAGACGGCGCATGAGCGAGGCGCTGGCCCGCACCGAAGCCGCTCAGGCCCGCGCCGCCGACCCCGGTGCAAGCGCATGGGTGCGCGCGAACGCCGGCACGGGCAAGACGCATGTGCTGGTGCAGCGGGTGTTGCGGCTGCTGCTCGGCGGGGCCGCCCCGGACGGCATCGTGTGCCTGACCTTCACCAAGGCGGCCGCGGCGGAGATGGCGAACCGTATCACGTGCGCGCTTGGGCAATGGGCGGTCGCCGCGCCTGAGGGGCTAGACGAAGAATTGCACAAGCTGATCGGGCGAGCGCCAACCGGCGAGGAACGAGATGCGGCACGGCGATTGTTCGCACGGGTGCTGGACACGCCGGGCGGCCTGCGCATTCAGACCATCCATGCGTTTTGTGAGCGGATCTTGCGCCAGTTCCCGCTGGAGTCGGGCGTTGCGCCCGGCTTCTGCGTGCTCGCGGAGGCGGATTCGCGTGAGCGGTTGCGCGCGGCGATGCTCGCGGTGCTGGAGGAAGCGGCCGGTGGCGCTGCGCCCACATTGAACGCGGCCCTGGACACTGTTGCGGCGCATGCGCGGGAGGACCGGTTCGAACAATTGTTGGAGGCCGTGCTGCGAGAGCGAGATGGCCTGCGCCAGATGATCCGCGCGAGCGAAAGCAACGGCCTTGCGTTTGAGGCAATGATCGCTTCCGCGCTCGGCGCGCCGCCTGATGCTGACCTGCAATCGACTATTGAAGCGCAAGCCGAGGTATTGGCGGACGGCGATATTGCGAGTATCTGCGCGGCGCTTGCGAACGGCGGAAAGTCCGACGCGCGGCTCGCCGCACAACTCCAGGCGGCGCGCGACGCGGCCACGCCCGAGGCGCGAGCGTTGACATTGCGCCCCGCTTTTCTGACACAAAAAGGAACGCCGCGCGCGGACAAGGGCTACCCGTCGAAATCGGTGATGGACGCCGCGCCGGACGCGGCAGCGGCGTTGCGGGCCGCGCGCGATCACTTCGCCGAACTGGATGATCTGCGCGTGGCACTGGAAACCGCGCGCGCGAGTGCGGCGCTGTTCACGCTGGCCGACGCGGTGATCGGGCACTATGAGCGGGCCAAGCTGGCCGACGGCGCACTTGATTACGATGACCTGATCGCGCGCACCGTCGACTTGCTCGCCCACGGCTCGGCCTGGGTGCTTTACAGGCTCGACGGCGGGATCGACCATCTTCTGATCGACGAGGCGCAGGACAATTCGCGTGCCCAGTGGCGGGTGGCCGAGTTGTTGTCAGAAGAGTTTTTTGCCGGGGCTGGCGCGCGCGAGGCGGAGCGTTCGCTCTTCGCTGTCGGTGATGAGAAGCAGTCGATCTACGGTTTTCAGGGTGCCGCGCCGGAGCATTTCTCTACGCTGGGCGATGCGTTTCGCGCCCGTGCTGGGGCTGCGGGCCAGGCATGGCACGATGTCCCGCTGACGCTGTCGTTTCGCACCGTCGCGCCGGTGCTGCGCGCGGTCGATCTCGTGTTCGGCGGGCCGCAAGGGCTGGGCGCGGAGATCGGGGCGAGCGCGCCGGTCCATCACGAGGCGAAGCGCGCGGACGAGGCCGGGCTGGTCGAAGTCTGGCCGACTGAAAAGCCGCCGGAGCGCGCCGATACAGACCCGTGGACGCCACTCGATGAACCGGCGGGCGGGATGGGAGCGGCCGACCGCCTGGCCGTGCGAATCGCGGATCAGATCAGGGCATGGCTCGACGACGCGGAAATTCTCGAGTCGAAAGGCCGGCCCATCCGTCCTGGCGACATCCTGATACTTGTGCGCAAACGCCAACCCTTCGCCGCGCCGATGATCGACGCACTGAAAAGCCGGGGCATTCCGGTGGCAGGCGCGGACCGGATGCGTGTGCGCGACCAGCTTGCGGTGATGGACCTGATGGCGCTGGGAGATGCGCTGCTGCTGCCCGGCGATGACCTGTCGCTGGCGGCAGTCCTCAAAAGCCCGATCTTCGGACTGAGCGAGGATGATCTGTTCGCGCTGGCGTATGAGCGCGATGGTAGTCTGTGGGAAGCGCTTGAGCTTGCAGTGGCGGATGAGCCGCGCTTCGCAGAGGCCGAGGCGCTTCTGGCGCATTGGCGGGATGAAGCGCTCCACATGCGCCCATTTGAGTTTTACGCCGCAATGCTGGAGCGAGACGGCGCGCGCGGACGCCTGCTCGCGCGATTGGGGCCAGAAGCGGCGGATGCGCTCGACGAATTCCTCAATCTGGCGCTCGCTTATGAGCAGAGCGGACCGGCAACGTTGCAGGGTTTTCTTGCGTGGCTACGCGACTCGGGCAGCGAGGTGCGCCGCGATATGGAGCAGGGCGCAGACCAGGTCCGGGTGATGACCGTCCACGGGGCGAAAGGGCTGGAAGCGCCGATCGTTATCCTGCCGGACACGTGTTCGATTGGCGCGCCCGGCGGCGGCCCGATCCTGCGCGTGTCTGATGATGCGCCGCCCGGCTTTGATGAGCGTCTTGTATGGGCCGTGGGCGACGCTGGGCGGCTGCCGACCGTCGAGGCGGTTCGCACACGCGAGGCGGCACGGGCGCGCGCGGAGAGCTACCGCCTGCTCTATGTGGCGATGACGCGGGCGCGTGACCGGCTTTACGTCGCCGGCTTTGAAAGCCGAAAGGCGCGCGGGCGCGACACTGGCTGCTGGTATGACATCGTTTGTGATGCGCTAGGCGAGGTCGCCGAGACGGTTGCGCGCGATGAAGGGACAGAGATTCTGCGGCTCGCGCAATCCGGCACCGGGCAGATCACGCCGGAGCCGGTGCCCGAGGCCGCGCCGCTCCCGCCGCTACCCGGCTGGGCGCAAAGTCCCGCGCCGCATGAAGCCGCGCCGGAGGCCGTGCGCCCTTCTGCCAAGCAGACGCCTGTGACCGGCGCACCGGCTGGACGCTGCGCTGACATCGCGCGGCGGAGAGGCGAGATCATCCATGTGTTGCTTGAGCGGCTCCCCGATATCGCGCCGGAGACGCGCGCGGCCGAGGCCGAACGGTTGATCGCGGCGGAGCAGGCAGAAAGCGCCGATACAGAAGAAGCGCGCGCGCTGGCCGATGAAGCCCTGCGCATCGTGAACGCGCCGGAATTCGCGCACCTGTTCGCGGCAGGCTCACGCGCCGAGGTGCCGATCGCCGCGGAGTTGACCGGGGGACACGCAGCAGGGCGTCTGTCCGGGCGGATTGATCGGCTCGTGGTACGCGCGGATGATATTCTCGTGATTGACTACAAGACGGATGCGCGCGTTCCAGCCACGCCAGAGCAAGCGCCAGAGGGCTACGCCGCACAGCTGGACGCGTACTGCGAAGCGCTCGCGGGCATTTTCCCGGACAAACCAGTCCGTGCCCTTATACTGTGGACAAGCGCCCCAGCGCTAATGGAGTTTCCCCGGTCGTCCGCCGATGGCGTATCCAAGCGGACTTGACGCGCAACGCCCCCGGCCTTAGCTCATGGCGCGAGGCAGGACGAAACCGCCGCACCGCGGCTTAGCAGAAAGGCAATCCATGACACCGGAGAAGGTTTCCGACGATACTTTCGAGCAGGATGTGCTCCAGGCGGCCCAGCCCGTGATTGTGGACTTCTGGGCGGAGTGGTGCGGTCCGTGCAAGACGATCGCGCCCGTCCTTGAAGAACTGGCGCAAGAGTATGGCGGCAAGCTCAAGGTCGTGAAGATGAATGTCGATGAAAACCCGCAGACGCCGATGACCTATGGCATTCGCGGGATCCCGACACTCATTATGTTCAAGGATGGACAGGTCGCCAGCCAGCAGGTCGGCGCGCACCCCAAGACGACGCTGAAGGAATGGATCGACAAGGAAGTCTGATCCGGCAACAGGGAATTTTCAGGCCCCGCCGTCGCGCGGGGCCTTTTTTGTTTTTGGGCGGGTTCAAGAACGCTACGGGCATCATTAAGCGCAGACCTGTTTGCTTGCGCGACCGCTCCTGCTGCGGAATAACGGCCTGCATAGCCCGGTAGGAAAGACTGGCTCCCGGGTGTCGGCTATCCACTTTCACCGGGATCATCCCTGACTACCGCGGTTGTCATGACGCGCTGAAAGTCATCGGTGGAAGCGCCGATGCGCCGGCGATGCTCCCGAATCGCCTCGGGATTGCTCGCCTCGTAGATGCATACGGAGCCGATGCGCCCGTCGTCTTCCTTCACCGCGTAGCTGCGAATCCAGCGCGTCTGGTCGGCCATTTCCGCTCCGACCCGCGTTGATTCCGCCGCTGTGGCTTCCCGTTCTTTCTCGTCCGCCCAAATACTGTGGCGGCGAATGACATAAAGTTGCGTGTCGTTTCCTCCTCAACGAACGATCCTGCGTGACCGTGTGTTTGAGGATGGCGGCCCTACCGTTTCGGCTGAAGATGGCGTTCCGGACATTGTTCGGGGGTGAATTTGACGATTGGCGCGGCGCGCTCTGGAAACGGGGCAGTTTCATGCGGATAATGGGCGCGTGGAAGCGCGCGGGAAAGAGAATGTGCCGCCTGCCGCGCTCGATGTTGCGGTCGTTCTGGTCAATGACGGGTTCGTATCGGCATCCGGCCCGTGCCGTCGCAGTGGATGGACCGGCACCGTGCTCTCTTGCCCTGGATAACCTAGCGGTATCGCGGTGGAGCGATGCTTGCCGGTGTGTGTTCCGGCGTCGCCTTTCTCGCGGAAGCGGGCTTGCTGGACGGCTGGCGGGCGACGACGCATTGAGGCGTGGCCGAGGACTTTCGCAGCCGTTATCCCGATGTGGACCGGCGTGTCGAGCTGCGAGGAATCGCGGCTGTTCTGCGGCGGCGGCGTCAACGCCTCGACGGATCTCAGCCTGTATATGGTTGAGCGGCTGTGCGGCCGCGGAAGCGCGGTTGAATGCGCCAAGGCGTTGATCCTCGACATGCCGCGTGCGCACCAGTCCGGCTATGCGCTGTTGCCGATTTCGCGCAGTCACGGCGACGCACGGGTGCGCGCCGTTGAGGAGTTCCTCCACGCCAATTTCCGCGATTGCCCGCACATCGACGCGATCGCAAAGAACATGGGCATGAGCCCAAGAACGCTGACGCGGCGGTTCAAGTCGGCGACAGGGCATCTGCCCGGCGAATATCTTCAGAGGATTGGCGTGGCCGCCGCGCGTCAGCTTCTTGCGGACGGGGAACGCTCAGTGCAGCAGGCGGGCGTCATTGAGGGCTATGATGACACAGTATTCTTCAGGCGCATCTTCAAGCGATACTGCGGACACACGCCCGCTGCTTACCGGGAGAGGTTCCGGCTGCGTCATCGTCCGGGAGGAAAGTCCAGATCTTGACCTTCCAGTCAGGGGATTTGATATCGCTGGTGTGGCAAAGGAAAGAGACGCGCCTGCCGCGTCCACGGAGCCGGGTGTCATGAAGAAAATTCCCTTAACGGTCC
>CAYFVF010000024.1:0-14719 GCA_964346335.1 uncultured Hyphomicrobiaceae bacterium | reverse complement strand
CCAAGGCGCTGATGGCCGCCGCGTTCGAGCTGGAAACGGTCCACACCGGCGCGGTCTCGACCTGAGCCAAGCGCATTCCGAAAAGCGGGAGCCGGTTTTTGGACAAAACGCGCTGCATAAAGTTTTCAGAAAAGCTCGGACAGGAAATCCTCCACGCCGAACAGGAAGATCCCCGCGCCGCCGATCATCACGTGCGAAACCGACACCGCCAGCAGCGAGTGGGTGCGCGCGAACAGCCAACCCCAGAAGATGCCGGGGATGAAGGTCGCCAGCGCAAAGGTGGGGTTCGTGTGGGCGTGCGCGGCGGCGAAGGCGAAATTCGAGACGAAGATCGCCCAAGTGCGGCGTGTGAGTTCCGAGCCGTCGAGGAAAGCATAAAGCGGCGCCTGGATGCCGCAACGCGCCACGAATTCCTGCGCAGGAACGAACAACGCATAAACCAGGAAGATCGCGGCGTAGACCAGCCACGAGACCTGCGCCTGACCATCGAGCGAGATGGCCGCCGGCGCCACCACGGCGAGATGGTTGAGGCTCGGAAAGAAAACGATCAGCGCCCATTTCGTCACCGCCATCAGCGCCACGAAGATCAGGGACGTTTTCAGCGCCAGCGCAAGCGCAGGCCGCCAGTTGTCCAGCCGCAGCCCATAGAACGCGAGCGGAAAGCGGCTCAGACGGATCACCGACCAGAACGCGGCGGCGAACATCAGGATCACCAGTGGCGTGATCGCGATGCGCGCTTCGGATGGCAGATTGAGCCCCGCCACTGCGCCCAGCGCCAACGTGTATACCGACAGCATCGACAGCGCGCCGACCAGCACCAGCGCGATCGCGTTGCGATAGCCTGCCAGCTCGGCCTCATGGCGCAACGCATCGACCCGCGCATCCAGCGTATCGCGCAGCTTGGTCGCCAGATGGAACGCGAGCTGGTTTTCCAGCGCGCGGCGCACACGTCGCGGCAGCGAACTGCGCGGGATGGCGTCAAGATCCAGCATGGCCGCCGTCACGTCGCTGCGGCAGCGCGCGGTCGCCGAGGCGGGCCGGCGATCCAGCAGCGACACGGAGCCGACGATTTCGCGCGGCCCGCGCACACCAATCTCGTATTCCAGCGGCGCACGGGTCAGCGGGTCGTGCCCGCATTTGCATACCGACACTTCCCCCGAGACGATGATGTAGAGGCGTCCCCCGGTGCGCTCGCCCTCACTGAAAAGCGTCTCCCCGGCCAGGAACGTCATCTGGCGCATGTGTGTGCGCAGGATCGCCACGATCTCCGTTGTCAGCCCGGCAAAAGGGCCGATCTGCTCCAGCCGTATCCCGGGCCAGCAAGGGCCGCCGGGCGCGGGCAAGCGGTCGGTCTCGGGCGTCTTCGCCGTGCGCCCCAAAGCGTTGATGCTGCTCGGCGCGGTAGCTGTCGTGTCGGTTGCCATTGCTGATCCCTGCCGCGCATTTCCCCGGGTGTTTGTCACCGGTAATTTTCGAGACTACCGGCTATTTATTGATATTGGCTCACGTCAGCGCGAGCGGGTAGAGGACTTGGCGCGGCTTTGACATGCCGTGATCCGGCGTGAATCGGCGGTTGCTCTGGCTCAAAAGACACAAGCGCTGGCTTCGCGCCGGACGCCGCGCGGTATTGAGTTGCATGCGACATCCCTGTTCGGCACAGTCCACGCGCCGCGGGCGTTGTCAGCGTTCGCGGCCAAGAGGATGGCATCGGCCGTTAGCCCCTTGTATTCAGCGCCTATTCATTTCCGAAATCACATGGTCGGGGAGAACAGGCAAGTTGGGAGGCGTATCATGAAGGCGAAACTGTCGTTGGCAGCGCGCACGCTATTGCTGGGGCTGTTTCTCGCTCAGGCCGGCGCCACAGCTACGGCGGCGCAGGATTTCTCCAGGCTACAGTGCCCCACGCTGCTGGAATTGCGCATGGAACTGCTGGTGCGCTACGGCTATTGCCCGCGCGACCGTTTCTATGGCCGGATGTTCAGAGAGCAGGCGTCGAGATGTGATCCCTCGCTCAGTGATGTGCAGGTGCAGGACCGCATCCTGAACGACGCGTCAACGCCGGCCGAGGACAAGGAACGGTACGAGGAACTGCTGCGCTTCCTTCAGCGCAACAACTGCGAAATCTGAACATAACCGCGTCGTCCGGACATTTGGTGGCGGGCCAAGCCTTTCAGATGTATGCGCCCGCATGGTATTGAGCGTTAACAAACGGTAAACGAGAGCCGTTGGAGCCGGGGGTTAGAGGCCATGTCGCAACGCGAAACCGCGCAGTTGCCGATCGTCTGGCGCGTCTTCAAGATCATCGGCGACGTCATCTGGGACATGCGCGCCCCGTTGCTGGTCTCGGTGGGCGCGTTCATCGTGTTTTTCGTTCCCGGCCAGATCCAGGAAATATACCGCGTACTCGCGCTGGAAATCGAGACGGCGCCATATCGCCCCATCCTGTCGCTGATCCTGTTGGCGCTGCTGAGCTATTTCCTCTGGTCGATGTCCCGTTCGCTCTGGCAGAACTCGGTGGATATCGACCCGCATATTACTTTCAGCCCGATCGCTCGCTTCATCTCCCACGTCTTTTCCATGCTGATCGCGCTGCTGCCGATCGTTGGCGTGCTGATGGCGATGATGCCGTCCAACATCGGCGGAACCATCGACCTGATCCGCGAAGTCGGTATTCCGGATGCATCTGACCAGGAACTCGTGGGCGGCGCGTTTGCCGTCGTGTCTCAGGACATCGTGCAGAGCCTGCGGGGGCAGCCGGATTTCCCGCCGTATATCGGCGATATCGTCGACAACTATAATATCGTCGCGGTCCATCTGCTGATGGCGATCCAGGCGGTTGCCGCTCTGTTCGTGGTGATGGTCCTGTTCCTGTTGTGGCGGTCCTTCCGGTCCGGTTCGCATTTCGCCCGCAAGCCGTTTTCGCTTTGGTACTTCATCCCGATCGCGCTCGTTCTCGCCGCCATCGTCGCGCTCGTTGCGGCACAGCCGATCATCCGTACGCTCGGCGGCGGCCCGCTGCTCATCACGTGGCTGATCAGCGGCGTCGGTAGCTTCGCCATCATCTGCATCTTCTTGATCGCGTTGACTTATCTGCTTGCCGGCTGCACCCGCGTTTACGACGTGGTGGGCATTCCCGCCGTGACGATCCTGGTCTCCGCCGCGCTGATCTTTGCGTTCTTCAACTGGAACAACAACCACAAGGTCAGGCTCCAGCCCGCCAACACAGAGGCCGAGGCCCAGCCTGACGACCTCTACATCGCTTTCCTCGACTGGTATGACGCGCTCCCGCAAGACCGCAAACGTCTCTACACGGAAAGCGCCACCCCGCAGACCTACCCGGTCTATATCGTGGCCGCGCAGGGCGGCGGGGTTTACGCGGCCAACCTCTCGGCGCTAACGCTTGCCCGCCTTTACACGGCGTGCCCGGCTCTGCGCCATCACGTGTTCGCCGTCAGCGCCGTTTCGGGCGGCAGTCTCGGCGCGAGCACATTCAACGCCTTCTGGACCGAGGCGCGCAAGGCGCAGAACCCCGACGTGATGGGCAAACACTGCGATCTCCAGGCCCGCACGGACGGGCGCGTCAGCAACCTGGAGCGGAACATCCGCACCTATCTGGGCCACGACTTCCTCTCGCCGGTCCTGGCGGGCGCGCTGTTCCCCGACTTCTTCCAGCGCTTCATCGTGCCCGGTTTCGGCGTGCTGGATCGCGCCCGCGCCTTCGAGGCCAGCCTCAACCATGCCTGGATCGATACGTTCCGCACGCGCGGCGACGCGGACGGGGCGGATACTGAGAATATTTTCCGGAAGAACTTCCTTCGCGCGTCGGCTGATTTCCGAGCTCCCGACGTAAAGGCGCCGGCATTGGTGCTCAATACGACCAGCGTCGAGACCGGCGAGCGGTTCGTGGTCGCGCCGTTCCTGAAAGACCCGATCGTGCCGATGGAGTTCGTCTATCCGATCATGGCCGAGGGCGAGGACGGCTTGCCGGCCGAGCACGACATTTCCGTCGCCACGGCCATTAGCCTGAGCGCGCGCTTCCCGGTCATCCTGCCCCCGGGCGGCTATCCGCGCCAGATTTCACCATTCCATTTCTCGCAGAAAAACCTGGTAGATGGCGGGTATTTCGAAAGTTCGGCCATCGAAACTGCGATCGACCTGGTTAACGGCATCAAGCAGCGCCTGCCGCGCAACCTTGATATCCAGCCGGAGTTCCGCATCATTATCTTGAACGAGCATTTTACCGCGGACCTTGAACCGGCCGGTTTGACGGAGTTTGGCGCGCCCGTGATGACGCTGGATAAGACCCGCCGCCGCCGCGGCCAGCTTGCGAAATGGCGCGTGAAGACGGGCGACACCTTCTCGACGTCCTACTCGGTGGAGTTGCAGCATGATTATTTCTACATGCCGCTGGGCTGGCATCTCTCGAACACGACGCAAAACATGATCTCAGAGCAGATCGGGTTCCCGAGCGAATGCAAGCTGCCCGCCTACACGCCGGACACGGAGACAGCGGCGATATTCGGCCGGAGCCCGTCATTCCGGACCTTCCTGAACTTGGTCAACAAGCTGAACAACAACCGCTGCGCACTGGCGAACATCATCACCGAACTCGCGCCGAAGAAGGCGCAAGCCGCCGCCGAGTGAGGTCCGGGACGCGCCCCCGCCGGGGCATGACCTCCAGCGCGGCGGGCGGGTGTTGTGCACGTCGCCATGATGGAGGGACACAGGCCCAATGGACCTGACACCATCATCCCTGTTTCCGGGCATATCGGACTTCTCGGTCGCGCTGGCGCTGGCGGCCGTCCTCGGCTTCGCTGCCCAAATGATCCGCCTGCCGCCGCTGGCCGGCTTCCTGCTGGCGGGCTTCGCGCTCAACGCAGCCGGTATGCCGGCCTCGCCGCTCATCGCGGAAATCGCCGAACTGGGCGTCATTCTGCTGCTGTTCACGATCGGGCTGAAGCTCAAGCCAAGCGCGCTTGCGCGCCCGGAAATCTGGGGTGGCGCATCGGCCCACGCCATTCTCGTCATCTCGCTGTTCTCGCTGCTGTTTTACCTCGCGCCGGTCGCCGTGCTCGCCCAACTCGGCGTCACCGGGCCGATGCAGATCATCCTGCTGGCGTTCGCGCTCAGCTTTTCCAGCACCGTGTTCGCTGTGAAGGTGCTTGAAGAGCGCGGCGGCGCTAGCTCGGTGGAAGGGCGCACGGCGATCGGCATACTTGTTTTCCAGGACATCCTCGCGGTCGCTTTTCTCACCTTGTCCACCGGCAAACTCCCCTCCATCTGGGCGTTCGCGCTGTTGGGGCTGATCGCGCTGCGCCCGCTGTTGAGTTACTTGCTGGAGCGCGCGGGCAGTGGTGAGCTTTTGCCCATGTTCGGCCTGTTCGCGGCCGTTGTGGTGGGCGCGACGAGCTTCAGCGCCGCCGGCCTCAAGCCCGACCTCGGTGCGCTCGTGCTTGGCATGATGATGGCCAACCATCGCCGTGCCGGAGACGTCGCCGACGCGCTGTTCACACTCAAGGAAGTCATGCTGGTCGGCTTCTTCCTGAATATCGGGATGATCGGGGCTGTCACGCTCTCTCATCTCGGCCTGGCGCTTTTGCTCGTGCTGCTGGTGCCCATCAAGTCCGCGCTATTCTTCCTGATCCTGTCGCGCTTTCGCTTGCGCGCGCGCTCGTCATTCCTCGCGACCGCGAGTCTGTCCAGCTATAGCGAATTCGGTCTCATCGTCGGCGCGGTCGCTTACGAAAACGGCTGGCTCGGGTCGGATGCGCTCATCGTGATCGCGCTGGCCGTGGCCATTTCGTTCGTCTTGGCCTCGGTGCTCAACCTCAACGTCAACCGCGTTTACGCGAACCTCAGCGGTGAACTCAAACGCTTCGAAACGCTTGACCGGCGCTCGGGCGACCAGCCGCTGAACATCGGGCGCGCCGAGATCCTCGTGTTCGGCATGGGCCGCGTCGGCACTGGCGCTTACGACTACCTGCGCGCGAAGTATGGCGATCATCTCGTGGCAGGTATCGAGAGCAACACCGACCGGGTTGAAAGACACCGCGACGAAGGCCGCAACGTGTTCCAGGGCGATGCCGCCGACAGCGACTTCTGGGAGCGCATGGAAGCAGCGGGACAAGATTTCCGTGTCGTCATGCTGGCGATGCCGGACCACCAGGTGAACATGTACGCGCTCGAACAGATCAAGCGCAGCGGCTTCGGCGGCTTCATCGCCGCGCTCGCGAAGTATCCCGAAGATGCGGACGCCCTTATTGAGAGCGGCGCGCACAGCGTGTTCAACATGTATGCGGAGGCCGGCGCGGGTTTCGCGGCAAGCGTCGACGCGCTCATCGAAAGCCGCATGAGCGACCTGACCGCGCATTGAATATGCCTGCGACGATCTTGTTGAATCGCGCGCCATATCCTTTATAAGCGCGGGAGCCGCTTTCGGGCTCGCTCTCGCACTGCCCGATCCTTTATGGCCACAAGCCGCAACGGCGCAAGCTGAATGCCCAAACGCACTGACATCGACTCCATTCTGGTGATTGGCGCCGGACCGATCGTGATCGGCCAGGCGTGCGAGTTCGACTATTCCGGCACCCAAGCGTGCAAGGCGCTGAAGGCCGAGGGCTACCGGATCGTGCTCGTGAACTCGAACCCGGCCACGATCATGACCGACCCGGAATTGGCCGACACCACCTACATCGAGCCGATCACGCCGGATTTCGTCGCCAAGATCATTGCGCGGGAACGCCGCGAGCGCCCGAATGAGCGCATGGCGCTGCTGCCGACCATGGGCGGCCAGACCGCGCTCAATACCGCGCTGGCTCTGGACCGCGACGGCACGCTCGCTGAATACGGCATCGAAATGATCGGTGCGAACGCCGCGGCAATCGACATGGCCGAAGACCGGCAGTCCTTCCGCGAGGCGATGGGCCGCATCGGCATCGCCACGCCGCGCTCGATGCTGGTTCACAGTCTCAACGAAGCGCTCGGCGCGCTCGACCATGTCGGCCTGCCCGCCATTATCCGGCCCAGCTTCACGCTCGGCGGCATGGGCGGCGGAGTCGCGTACAATCGCGAGGAATATCTTCACATCATCGAGCGCGGGCTGGACGCTTCACCGGCCGATCAGGTGCTGGTGGAGGAATCCGTGCTCGGCTGGAAAGAATACGAGATGGAGGTGGTCCGCGACAAGGCGGACAACTGCATCATCGTGTGCTCCATCGAGAACATCGACCCGATGGGCGTGCACACCGGCGACTCGATCACCGTCGCCCCGGCGCTGACGCTGACCGACAAGGAATATCAGCTCATGCGCAACGCCTCGATCGCGGTGCTGCGCGAAATCGGGGTGGAGACTGGCGGGTCCAACGTGCAGTTCGCGGTCAACCCGGACGACGGCAAGCTCGTCGTGATCGAGATGAACCCGCGCGTGTCGCGCTCATCCGCGCTGGCGTCGAAGGCCACCGGCTTCCCGATCGCGAAGGTCGCCGCACGGCTGGCGGTGGGCTACACGCTTGATGAGCTGGACAACGACATCACGCAGGGCGCCACGCCGGCCAGCTTCGAGCCGACGATCGACTACATCGTCACGAAAATCCCGCGCTTCGCCTTCGAGAAGTTTCCCGGCAGCGAGGAAACCCTGACCACCTCGATGAAGGCGGTTGGCGAGGTGCTGGGTCTTGGCCGCAGTTTCCCGGAGAGCCTGCAAAAGGCGCTGCGGTCGATGGAGATCGGGCTGACGGGGCTCGATGACATGACACTCGAAGGGCTGGGCCGCGGCGATGACAAGAACGTCATCCGCGCCGCGCTCGGCACGCCCTCGCCGGACCGGATCCTGAAGGTCGCGCAGGCGCTGCGCCTCGGCGTCGATCACGATCAGGTCCATGCCTCTTGCAAGATCGACCCTTGGTTCATCGAACAGCTTCAGGCGATCGTGGACTGGGAAAACTGGGTGCGCGAGCGCGGCCTGCCAGCGGACGCGGACACGTTCCGCGCGCTCAAGGGGATGGGATTTTCCGACGCGCGTCTCGCCAACCTCGCGGACATGAAGACCGAAGACGTCACGGCGCAGCGGCGCGCGCTGGGCGTCGAACCCGTGTTCAAGCGCATCGACACCTGCGCGGCCGAGTTCGCCTCGCCCACCGCCTACATGTACTCAACCTACGAACCGGGTCTGTTCGATGCGCCGGTCTGCGAGGCCGAGCCGTCGGACCGGCAGAAAGTCATCATCCTCGGCGGCGGCCCGAACCGAATCGGCCAGGGCATCGAGTTCGACTATTGCTGCTGTCACGCGGCCTATGCGCTGTCGCGCGACGGCTACGAGACCATCATGGTCAACTGCAACCCGGAAACCGTCTCCACCGACTACGACACGTCGGACCGGCTGTATTTCGAGCCGCTGACCGATGAAGACGTGATGGAGATCATCCGCGTGGAGCAGCGCAAGGGCACGCTCAAGGGCGTGATCGTGCAGTTCGGCGGGCAGACGCCGCTCAAACTCGCCCGCGCAATCAAGGACGCCGGCGCGCCGATCCTCGGCACCCCGCCGGAAGCGATCGACCTCGCCGAGGACCGCGACCATTTCAAGATGCTCGTGGACCGGCTGGACCTGCGCCAGCCCAAGAACGGCATCGCCTCCAGCATCGAGCAGGCCAAGGTCGTGGCCGAGCAGATCGGCTACCCGCTCGTCATCCGCCCGTCCTACGTGCTGGGCGGCCGCGCCATGGCGATCATTTATGACGAGACCGACCTCAAGGACTATATCGAGCACACGCTGGCCGGCTTCGTCCCGCCCGACCTGCGCCACAAGTACGAAGAGAGCACCGCGCGCGTGAACGCCCTGCTGGCGACCAACGCACTGTTGTTCGACACGTATCTGCGCGACGCGATCGAAGTGGACGTCGATGCCATTGCCGACGGCGAGGACGTGTTCATCTGCGGGATCATGGAGCATATCGAGGAAGCCGGGGTGCATTCCGGCGATTCGGCCTGCTCGCTGCCGCCGCACTCGCTGCCAGCGGATGTGATTGACGGGCTAAAGGACCAGACGCGCAAGCTGGCGCGCGCGCTGGATGTCGTCGGGCTGATGAACGTACAGTTCGCCATCAAGGACGGCGAGGTCTACCTGCTGGAGGTGAACCCGCGCGCGAGCCGGACGATCCCGTTTGTGGCAAAGGTCGTGGGCCTCCCGGTTGCCGGTCTCGCCGCCAGCGTCATGGCGGGGGCGAAGCTCGCTGATCTGCGGATCGAGGCGCCGGAATACCGGCATATCGGGGTCAAGGAAGCGGTCTTCCCGTTCTCGCGCTTCCCCGGCGTCGATCCGGTGCTCGGCCCGGAGATGCGCTCCACCGGCGAGGTGATGGGCGTTGATGAGGACTATGCCGTCGCGTTCGCCAAGAGCCAGATTGCTGCTGGCAACATGCTGCCGGAAACCGGCACGGTGTTCGTCTCCGTCAAGGACACCGACAAGGACCGCATTCTCGGACCCGCGCGCGACCTGGTGTCGATGGGTTTTCGCATTGTCGCCACGCGCGGCACCAAGCGCCACCTCGAGGCAAACGGAATCGCCTGCGAAAAGATCAACAAGGTGCTGGAAGGCCGGCCGCACATCGTCGACGCGATGAAGAACGGCCAGGTTCATCTTGTCTTCAACACGACCGAGGGCGTCCGCGCGCTGTCCGACAGCGCCTCCATCCGCCGGACATCGCTGCTTTATCATATTCCCTACTACACCACTATAACCGGGGCGCTGGCTGTTACGCGCGCGATAAAGGCCATGCGGGCGGGAATCCTTGAAGTTGCTCCCTTGCAGCAATATGTCCGCCGGCAATGCTGAGCGGCGGGCATTGCATTCAGACCCCAAACGCTGCTTCAATCATAAATGCTCAAAGTGAAATCCGGCAATGCACCGGATCAGGGAGACGGCTTGAGATGTCGCAAGAAAAAGTTCCGATGACCGCTGAAGGTTATGCTTCGCTGGAGCGCGAGGTCAGACGGCTGAAATCGGAGGAGCGTCCGCGCATTATTCAGGCCATAGCCGAAGCGCGCGCCCACGGCGACCTGTCCGAAAATGCCGAATACCATGCCGCGAAAGAACAGCAGAGTCTGAACGAAGCGCGGGTCGCGGATATTGAGGACAAACTATCTCGCGCGCACGTCATCGACGTATCGAAACTGTCTGGAGACACGATCAAGTTCGGCGCGACCGTCACGATCGTGGATGAAGACACCGACGATGAATTGACCTATAGGATTGTCGGCGATGACGAGGCTGACGTGAAGCAGGGCCGGATCGCGATCAGCTCGCCTATCGCGCGCGCCCTGATCGGAAAAGCCGAGGGTGACAGCGTGGAAGTCACGACACCGAAGGGCGGCAAGGCTTACGAGATACTCAAGGTGGCGTTCATCTGAGACCGGGCCTCATGAAGCATCCGGTGATGGGGAGTTCGTAACATGAATTACATGCGCACGGCGATGCTGCTGGCATTGCTGACCGCCCTGTTTGTTGTTGTGGGCTTCGCCATCGGCGGGCAAACCGGCATGATCATCGCATTCGTGATCGCCGCCGGCATGAACTTCATCGGCTACTGGAACGCCGACAAGATTGTCCTGCGCATGAACAACGCGCAGGAGATCGACGAGCGGACTGCCCCGGAATTGTTCGATATCGTGCGCCAACTCGCGGCGAACGCCAATCTGCCGATGCCGAAGGTCTACCTGATCCACGAGGACCAGCCCAACGCCTTTGCAACCGGGCGCAATCCGGAGAATGCCGCCGTGGCTGCCACCAGCGGCCTGTTGCAAAGCCTCAGCCGTGAGGAGGTCGCGGGCGTGATGGCGCACGAACTGGCGCATGTGCAAAACCGCGATACGCTGATCATGACGATCGCGGCGACGATCGGCGGCGCCATCTCCATGCTTGCGCAGTTTGGCCTTTTTTTCGGCGGCGGGCGCAATAACGGCAGCCCGTTCGGCTTCATCGGTATCATTCTCATGGTCATCCTTGCGCCAATTGCCGCCGGCCTGATCCAGATGGCCATCAGCCGCTCGCGGGAATACAAGGCGGACCAGCTTGGCGCCGAAATCTGTCAGCGCCCGCTGTGGCTGGCCTCGGCGCTCGAAAAGATCGCTGGCGCGGCGAAACGCATTCAGAATGACCGCGCCGAGCGTAACCCGGCCACCGCTCACATGTTCATCATCAACCCGCTAGCGGGCCTGCGCATGGACAGCCTGTTCTCCACGCACCCGCCAACCGAGGAGCGCATTTCGCGTCTGCGCGCGATGGCGCGGGAGATGGGGACGGACACTGGCGCAAGCGTGAATGAAGGCGGCCCATGGGGTGCATCCCGCAGCCAAGGGCCGTGGGGCTGAGACCGGCGTGAGCGCATCGCCATCCAGACGCAAACCGGCCGGGAGGAACACGCCGTCCACGGCGCCACCGGCGGGCCTGGCAACACGCGAAACCGCTGCTCGCGTCCTTCAGAAGATCCTTGTCAAACACCGGCCGCTGGACGAGGCGCTCTGTCTGCTGGACGGCCCTGAAGCGCCGCAGGCTGCAAACGACCGCGCCTTCACCCGCGCGATCGTCAGCACGGTACTGCGCCGCAAGGGCCAGATCGACGACGCGCTCGCGCGCTTCATATCCGCGCCACCTCCTGACAGCCGCGGGATGCTGGACGACATCTTGCTGGTCGCCGGCGCACAGCTTCTGTTCATGGACACGCCCGCGCACGCGGTCATCAACATCGCCGTGGATCAGGCGCGGCGCGACCGCGGCGCGCGGCGGTTCGCGGCGCTCGTGAACGCGGTGCTGCGCCGGGTGGCCGCCGCCAACGCGGAGATTATCGCGGAGCAGGATGCCGCCCGGCTCAACACTCCCGACTGGCTATGGGACCGCTGGGCCGCGCATTACGGCGAGGATGCCGCTCGCGCTATCGCCGCGCAACACATGCTGGAGCCGCCGCTCGACCTAAGCGTGAAATCCGACCCGGATGGCTGGGCGCACCGGCTCGGCGGCGTCGCGCTTCCCACCGGCAGCGTGCGGCTCGCCGGGCGCGGGCGTATCGAGGCGATTGATGGGTTTGGCGAGGGCGCATGGTGGGTTCAGGACGCCGCCGCGGCGCTACCAGCCACGGTGCTCGGGAATATCGCGGGCCAGCACGTCGCCGACCTGTGCGCCGCGCCGGGCGGCAAGACCGCGCAACTGGCCCATTCCGGCGCCAAGGTCGCGGCCGTCGATCAATCGCCGAAACGGCTGAAGCGGCTACGAGAGAACCTGTCGCGGCTGGGGCTGGAAGCCGACACGGTGGCGGCAGATGCCACGACATGGAAGCCGGATGCGCCGTTTGACGCCGTGCTGCTCGACGCGCCTTGCACCGCCACTGGCACGATCCGCAGGCACCCGGACATCGCGCATCTGAAACGCCCGGCCGATCTCGACAAACTGGCCGCGCTGCAAACCCGCCTGCTCGACAACGCCGTCAGCCTGGTGCGGCCCGGTGGTTGGCTGGTTTATTGCACCTGTTCGCTGGAGCCGGAAGAGGGCATCAACCAGGTCGAGCAGATGCTGGAAAAGCACTCCGAGATGCGGCTTGAGCCCATCGACGCTGCCCAGATTGGCGCTCCGGAGGCATCGCTGCGCCCCCCCGGCGTGATCCGGACCCTCCCGCACCAGATGCCCGCCGAAGATCCGGTTCTGAGCGGCATCGACGGCTTCTTCATCGCCAAGTTGCATAAAATCGGTTGATAATCCAAGGTTGTGACTCGCGGGCGTGTCGCGTTTCCGCCGCGAACACGTTAGATACTTTGACGAATGGGGGCTGATTGAAACATACGCAGTCATGGCATCGAACGATATGACCGAACGTATGCGCCTGGCCGCGATGGCCGCCTCTCATGCCGGCCGCGCCGCGATGAAGACCGTGATTGGTTCGACTCCGCTGCGCTGGATCGCGGGCCCACCGGCGGCGCATCAGCTTCTGCTTGTCCCGCAGGACCTGCGCACGGCGGACCCATCCCTGTCCGCGGAGATGTATGACGGCTATTTCGGCCTGGCCGGAGCGGTTGCGCCGATTGGCTCGCAATCGCCGTTTGCCGTGCGCCCGCCATCACAGCCCTGGCTGCGCGAGTTGCACGCCTTCACGTGGCTGCGCCACCTGCATGCCGCCCAGGACGACGTAGCCCGCGAGCGCGCCCGCGCCCTCGTCCGTGACTGGCTTGCCCTCGGCGTGCGCGCCCCTGATGCCACCTGGGAAACCGACATCGCCGCGCGCAGGCTGATCGCCTGGCTGTCTCACGCCGGCTTCGTGCTGGACCTTGCGGATGCGGATTTTTACGATTCCTACATGGCAGGGCTGACCCGGCAGTTGCACGCCCTGTCGCTCAGCGGCCGCGACGAGAACCAGAACGTCGCCCGCCTGCGCGCGCTTGTCGCCACGACGCTCGCCAGCCTGTGCGTTGCCGAGTTCGAGGCGCATCTGGCGTCCTACACGCCTTCGCTCGCTTCGGAGCTGGACCGGCAGATCCTACCGGAGGGCGGGCATAGCTCGCGCAATCCCGGCGCGGCCGTCGATATCCTGCTGGACCTGCTCCCGCTGCGCCAGTGCTTCATCAGCCGCGGTTTTGAAGTGCCGGACGCCTTGAACGAGGCGATCGCGCGGATGATGCCGATGGTGCGGTTCATGCGGCTGGGCAATGGCGCGCTTGCGCGGTTCAACGGCATGGCGGCAACGCGCGTGGACCAGATCGCCAATGTGCTGGCCTACGACGACTCGCTGACGCCCACGGAAAACCTTGTCACCAAGTCCGGCTATGCCCGCCTGGCGAAAGGCGGCGCCGTCGTCATCGCGGATGTGGGCGAGCCGCCGTCCCTGTCCGCCAGCGAAGGCGCCTGCGCGGGCTGCCTCGCTTTCGAGTTCAGCTCCGGCGAGAACGAGATCGTGGTGAATTGCGGTGCGCCTGGTGACGAGGAAAGCGAGTGGCACATCGTCTCGCGCGCGACCGCGGCGCATTCGACGCTCACGATCAACGACGCCTCTTCGTCGCGGCTGATCAAGCGCCAACTCCTCCAGCCACCGCGCGAGATTTATCTGCTGGCCAATCCGAAAGCCGTGCGCAGCGAAATCTCGATCGGCGGTGAACAGGTGACGCTGAGATGCGCACATGATGGCTATCGCGACCGCTTTGGGATGCTGCATCAGCGCGTGCTGAAGCTTTCGGAAAACGGCGAGCAGATGGACGGGGTCGACCAGCTTCTCGACCCGCGCACCAGCGTGAGCACCGCCGCCACGGACGCGACGTTCGCCATCCGCTTTCACTTGCATCCGCGCGTGAAAGTGAGCCTGTTGCAGGAAGACCGCGGCGCGGCGCTAACGCTGCCGAACGGCGAACGCTGGCAGTTCACTGCAAAAGGCGCGATGCTGGAGATCGAGGAAAGCATATTCCTGGCCGACCCGATTTTCCGCCGCCGCTGCCTGCAAATCGTGTTGACAGGAGCTTGCTATCCGTTGCCCAACGTGGAATGGAGCTTCCGAAAGACCATGTCTGCGCCGGCCCGGCCCCGCCCGTTCGACTGAGGCGCGCGGCCCTAGCGTCCGGCGTGGACGCCAACGCCGGGACCGCATATGTCTGAGACTGAACCGACGATCCGCCGCGCGCTCATCTCCGTGTCCTACAAGACGGGCATCGCAGATTTCGCCCGCGAACTGACTGGTCACGGCACCGCGCT
>CAYFVF010000023.1:0-15421 GCA_964346335.1 uncultured Hyphomicrobiaceae bacterium | reverse complement strand
TAAGCTGGTGTTTCGACATGTCCGTGCGCACGTATCTCGATTTTGAAAAGCAGATTGCCGAGCTGGAAAACAAGATCGAAGAGCTCAAGGCGCTCGCCGACGAGGACAGTTCGGTTCAATTCCAGGACGAGATCGCGCAGCTTGAGACGAAGGCCCACGACGCGCTCCAGCAGACTTACAGCGATCTGTCGCCGTGGCAGAAAACCCATGTCGCGCGCCACCCGGAGCGCCCGCACGCCATCGACTATGTCCGCCGGCTGATCGCGGATTTCACGCCGCTGGCGGGCGATCGCTACTACGCCGAGGATGCGGCAATCCTCGCCGGCATGGGCCGGTTTCGCGGCCGCCCGGTGATGGTGATCGGCAACGAAAAGGGCTTCGACACGGAATCCCGGCTGCACCACAATTTCGGCATGGCGCGGCCCGAGGGTTATCGCAAGGTCGTGCGCCTGCTCGACATGGCGGAAAAGTTCGGCTTGCCGGTGATCTCGCTGGTGGACACGGCCGGCGCTTATCCGGGCATCGGCGCGGAAGAGCGTGGCCAGGCCGAGGCGATCGCGCGGTCGACGCAACGGTGCCTTGGGCTGGAAACGCCGATGGTCGCGGTTGTGATCGGCGAGGGCGGCTCCGGCGGCGCGGTCGCCATCGCCACTGCCAACAAGGTGCTCATGCTCGAACACGCGATCTACACGGTCGCCTCGCCCGAAGCCGCGGCCTCGATCCTCTGGCGTGATTCGTCCCGCGCGCAGGAAGCCGCGACCAACATGAAGATCACCGCGCAGGACTTGCACAGATACGGGATCATTGACGAGATCATCCCCGAGCCGGTCGGTGGCGCGCACCGCGCACGCGACGAAACGATTGCCCGCGTGGGTGACGCGATCGAGAATGCATTCGCGGATTATGCCGGCATTCCCGGCGACAGGCTGCGCCGTGCGCGCGAGGACAAATTCCTCGCCATCGGGCGCACATTATGACGCGCACGCCCCGCACGCCTCACGCGTCCGTGACCAAACCGGTGATTCGCCTCACAAAATTGACACGAATGATTTATAGGCGAGAAACCATGCCGTGGTATGACTCGCGCTGCTGATAGGCGGTGCTGTGTCGGAAGCGGTGCAGGTTTGACGGTTCGGGGGGCTTGCCGATGATTGAAATGGTGTCTCGACGCGTGCTCTGCGCGCTTGTGCTCATGCTCGCGGCGGTGGGCTTGAGCGGGTGCCTGGGCGAAGGCGCCGCGCCGCATCTCAAGCCAATCCCCGCCGCCGCCCAGGCGCGCCTCGCCAAGCTGGGCATGACGCAGGATGCGCAGATACTGGTGCGCATCTTCAAGCAGGAAGCCGAGCTGGAAGTCTGGAAGCAGAAGGGCGACGGCCGCTTCCATCTCTTCAAGACCTATCCGATTTGCAACTTCTCGGGCGATCTCGGGCCGAAGCTGAAAGAGGGCGACAAGCAGGCGCCTGAAGGCTTTTACACGGTCAGCCCCGGCCGCATGAACCCGAACAGCAGTTTTCACCTGTCGTTCAACCTCGGCTACCCGAACACCTATGACGCCGCGCATGGACGCACAGGCGCGCACCTGATGGTGCATGGCGACTGCGCGTCCGCCGGCTGCTACGCGATGACAGATGCGCTCATCGAGGAGATTTACGCGGTCGCGCGCGAGGCGTTCGAGGGCGGGCAGCGTGAGTTTCATGTTCACGCGTTCCCGTTCCGCATGACCGATGCCAAGATGGCGCGCTACGAGGGGCATCGCTGGTATGGCTTCTGGCAGACGTTGAAGGCCGGTTATGACGCGTTTGAAAAAACGCAGGTGCAGCCGAGCATCGCGGTGTGTGAGAAGCGCTATCTCGTGAATGCCGAGTTCTACGGCGATGTCGTCAAGCCGGATGCGAAGAAGGCATGTCCGCCGCATCGCAAGCTCGACGCCACGACCATTCTTGCGAGGCTGGCTGGCGAGGAGACGCAGACCGCGTCGCAGTCCCGCCCCGATCCGCAGGCGCGCGAGCGCGCACGCCAAGCCGCGCAGGCCACCGCAGGTCTGCCGGAGACGGATACCGCGGAAGACACCGAGCCAGCCGCGGCGACGCGCAGTGCGCGCCCGGAAAATCGCGCCGTGCTCGCGGCCTCAGTCGTTGGCCAGACGGCGCAGACCGAGGGGCCACGCGAGCCCGAGCGCAGTGCCGCCGGGGACGCCGCGGATGTCGAAAGCGACAACGACGGCCAGCTATGGGTTGTGCCCGAGGATAGCCCGGCCGCCGGCAAGGGCGACCGCGAAACAGCTGCTGACGGCTCATCCACGTGAGCCTGTGATTGCCGCGCGTTGTGCGCAGGTTTGCAGCCCGGACGTGATCCATTTTGGGCCACGTGCGGCATTTGCGCTGGGGAAACCCATGTGGTGCTGGCTGTTTTGCGCGCTTCAGTGTTATCATCTTTCAGAAAATCTTGCGGTTTACCGGCCGGTACTGGCCAGCCGCGCGCGAAAGCCAAAGGAGTTTCTGTTGCCTGGCTATCTATCGCAAAGCGTTTCCCGCTGCGCCTGCGCGCTTGTTGCCGCAGCGGCGATCCTGTTGTCCACCGTTCCCGGACATGCTCGCGACACGCGCGAGCAAGCCATCCAACCAGAGGTTTTCAGCAGCTTTTCCCTGCTCGGGAGCTACCTCGCTGGGCGCGTTGCAGGCGATGACAAGAATCTCGAAGCCGCTGCGGAATATTACCGCCGGGCGCTGATACGCGACCCCGCCAACCAGGAAATGCTGAGCGAAGCGTTCAAGGTCGAATTCGGCGCGGGCAACATGGACGAGGCCGTGTCGCTGGCCCGCCGGCTTTCGCAGTCGGGTGAGAATGCAGCGGGCTTCGCGGATTTGCTGCTTGGCGCGCAAGCCTTCCGGCAAGGTGATTATGCGCGGGCCGAAGAGATTTTCAGCGGGCTTGGCGACAATCCGATCATCAAGCTGTCGGGGCAGTTGGCGCTGGCCTGGACGCAGATCGCGCGCGGCCAGGAAGCGCAGGCGATCGAAACCCTCGCGCGGGCTGATGCCGGGAACCGCTTGGCGTATCTCCGGCGCTTGCACACGGGCCTGGTGGCTGACCTGGCGGGGCGCCCCGAGGTCGCGCGAGAGAATTATGCTGCCGCGTTCCAGCGCCAGACGACGAACCGCCGGCTGATCGAGGCTTATGCCCGGCATGCCGCGGTGAGCGGGGATGAGGTGCTGGTGAGCGACATTCTGGAGAAGTTCGCAGATGGCGAGAACGCCGATCGCGGACTGAGCGCGCTTTATGAACGGTTATCCTCCGAAGAGAGCCCGAGCCTGCTCGTCACATCTGCGCAAGAAGGGTTGGCAGAGGCATATTTCGGCATTGGCTCTTTCCTGGCGAACGAGCGGGCGGCCTCGTATTCGCGCATCTATTTGCGCCTCGCGCTTTTCCTGCGCCAGGACTTCAACCGCGCGCACTACCTGCTGGGAGAGATTGAAACCAGCGATCAGCGTCTGGAAGCCGCGCTGGAAGCGTCTCGCGGCGTTTCGCAGGCCTCCCCGCTTTACCTCGACTCGCGCATTCGCGCCGGCTTCGTTCTCAGCGCGCTTGAGCGCAGCGACGAGGGCGTTGGACTTCTGACTGCTCTCATCGAGGATTATCCCGACGAGCCGCGATTGAACCATGCTATCGCGAACATCCTGCGCGATCAGGAAAATTACGCGGACGCCGCGCGCTACTATTCGAAAGCGCTCGGGATGATCGGCGAGCCGGAGCGGGAGCACTGGATCTACTACTACGGCCGCGGCATCTCCTACGAGCGGATGAAACAGTGGAGTAAAGCGGAAGTTGATCTGCAAAAGGCGCTCGAACTCAATCCCGGTCAGGCCTCGGTGATGAATTATCTGGGTTACTCCTGGGTGGACCAGAACATGCACCTGGAAGAGGCCATGGACCTGATCCGCGAAGCGGTGCGCCGCGAGCCGAACAACGGCTATTATGTTGATAGCCTCGGCTGGGCGAATTACAAACTCGGCCAGTATAATCTTGCGGTCGAACATCTGGAAAAAGCGGTTGAACTGCGCCCGGAAGACCCGATCCTCAACGATCATCTCGGGGACGCTTATTGGCGCGTCGGGCGCAAGCGCGAAGCCCGGTTCCAGTGGTCGCATACGCTGAGCCTCGAACCGGAGCCGGAGGACCGCCGGGAGATCGAGGAAAAGCTCGCTGACGGCTTGAAGGACGGCAACAAGAAGGCCGAGGTGAACGGCGCGGGCGCGGCGAACGCACGGTAAGGCCCCGTCGCGCTGCCGCCCGCCGGAGAGAGGCAGCGCGATGGCCGCAATGGCGACACAAACGGGCCCGGACAGCGCCGGCACGCCAGCGCTGAGTGACTTGGCCCCCGCCAAGGTCAATCTGTCTTTGGAAATCCTTGGCCGTCGCGCGGACGGCTATCACGAACTTGCCAGCCTCGTCGCTTTCGCCGATGCTGGCGACACCCTCCACCTGTCCCTCGGCACAGACCGCGATATCACGCTCGCCACGACCGGACCATTCGCTTCGGCAATAGACGGCGATAACCTCATCCTGCGCGCCGCGCGGCTGTTCCTGGACCACGCGCCGCAAGCATGTGGCGGGCATTTCGTGCTGGACAAGCGGCTGCCGGTTGCGAGCGGCATCGGCGGGGGATCGTCGGATGCGGCGGCGGCGATACGCCTGCTGGCGCGCGCGAACGCATGGGGGGCGCCGGATTGTCGCGCGGCTCTCATCCCCGCGCTCTCGCGGCTCGGCGCGGATATTCCCGTATGTCTCGACCCCCGCGCGGCATGGATGCAGGGCATCGGCGAGCGGATCGCGCCGCTGGAGACCTGTCCGGCCCTGCCCGCGGTGCTGGTCAATCCGGGCATTCCGCTCGCCACGCGGGACGTGTTCGCGGCGCTGAACGCGCCCGCGCTTGTCGAGTCTGGGACACGGGTCGACACTCCGCGCAGGTTTGCCAGCGCTGACGAGCTTGTCGGTTTTTTGCGCGGCCACCCCAACGATCTGGAGCGGCCGGCGCGCCGGCTGGCCCCCGCGATTGCCGAGGCGCTGGGCGCGCTCGCCGCCTCTGCGGGCTGCGCCATCGCCCGCCTATCCGGCAGCGGGCCGACCTGTTTCGGACTTTTTACATCTGTGGACGCAGCGGGCCAGGCGGCCGACGCCCTCGCGGCGTCACACCCCGAGTGGTGGGTGATGCCGACACGATTGGCGTGAAATTGCCAATAAGCGGCGCGCGTAATGCGCCGCTCCTATTCACCCCGATTGCGCACTGGAGCCGCATCCGTTTCGATTGAACCGGAATGCGGCTCTATCCTCTTCGATTTGTCGGGCGATTTATCCGAAAGTCGGTAGCCACTCTGCGGATCGCGCTTCAGCGCACACCCAGCTTCTGCTGCAGGCTCGAACTCGACGTGGTGTACTGGAACACCAGCTTCTTGTCCGGGTGCACGTAGCGATGGGCCTGCTGCGCCATCAAAGCGGCCTCGTGGAAGCCCGACAGGATCAGCTTCAGCTTGCCCGGATACGTGTTGATGTCGCCAATGGCAAAGACGCCGGGCTGCGAGCTTTCAAACTTCTCGGTGTCGACGACGACCAGGTTATCCTTCAGCTCCAGCCCCCATTCCTCGACCGGGCCGAGCTTCATGGTGAGGCCGAAGAACGGCAACAGCCGCGTCGCGGGCAAATCGAACTCCCCCGTCTCGCCGGCCATGGTCCCCTTGAATTTGACCGACTCGAGCTGGCCGCCTTGGCCCGTCAGGCCAGTGACCTGCCCGACATGAAAATCCATCTCCCCGGCTTCGACCCGCCGATGCATCTTGTTGACGCTATCGGGCGCGGCGCGAAACTTGTCGCGGCGGTGGACCAGCGTGACCTTTCGCGCGATTGGCTGGAGGTTCAGCGTCCAGTCCAGCGCGGAATCGCCGCCGCCGACCACCACGATGTCCTCGTCGCGGAAATCGTCCATCCGGCGCACCGAGTAGAACACCGATTTGCCCTCGAAATCCTCGATGCCGGGCAAGGGCGGACGCTTTGGCGTGAAAGAGCCGCCGCCAGCCGCGATGATCACCACCTTGGCCTCGATCGTGGTGCCGGCGTCGGTCGTGATGATGAAGCCGTCATCGGTGCGCCGCAGCACGTCCGCGCGCTGGTTCAGATGGAACACCGGCTCGAACGGCTTAGCCTGCTCCATCAGCCGGTCGGTCAGTTCCTGGCCCGTCACGACCGGCAGCGCGGGAATGTCGTAGATCGGTTTTTCCGGGTAAAGCTCGGTGCACTGTCCGCCGGGCCGATCCAGGATGTCGATCAGGTGCGTCTTGATGTCGAGCAGCCCCAGTTCGAACACCGCGAACAGGCCCACCGGGCCTGCGCCGATGATCAGCGCGTCGGTCTTGACCGCGCCGCTACCGTTGCTGCCGCCAAATTCCTGATACATGTCCAGCCCTGTCCATGTCGTCCTGTTATGGGGAAACTACGCCAAACCCCCGCGGCGGTTCAAACCTGCTCTTCGGGAATATGCAGCACGAGGCCGTCCAGCGCGTCGCTTACGCGGATCTGGCAGCTCAGGCGGCTCGTGGGGCGCACATCGAAGGCGAAATCGAGCATATCCTCTTCCATCTCCGAAGGGCCGCCGACCTGCTCCGTCCAGGTCTCGTCGACATAGACATGGCAGGTCGCGCAGGAGCACGCCCCGCCGCACTCGGCGACGATCCCGGGCACGGTGTTGCCGATCGCGGCTTCCATCGCTGTTTGCCCGTTTTTGGCCTCAACCACGTGTTTCGTGCCGTCGTGTTCGATAAATGTGATGCTTGGCATGGACCCGTTGCTTTTGTCTGTCTCAAACGCGTTTGTAATTTGCGTCGAACATGCGTGAAGTGCAAGCGGGCCGGTGAAAATCGCGGTGTCTGATCCGAGCGTCATGCCGACGCGCGGGCGCGTGCGCCGGCCAAGTGCGTTTCATGTCGGAGTTTACAGCGTGGTCTCGTCCGCGTCTGCGACCCGCGCAGGTTGTTTCGCGCTTAGATTGATTCGAGAAGCGCAAGCGCGCGAACAAACAGGAATTTCTTTTTTTGGCCCCAAAACGGCGGTAAAACCACACCTATAAGGGGAAATTTGCGTGATGCGCGGCGGCATCAGGGAAGAAAAATGTGCAATTCGGCGGGTTTAGGGGCTGGGGCGTTTGTTTCTTATTGAACGGCAGTGCTATGGTTCCGGCGACTCTCCAAGGAAGGTACGCCGACGTGTCCGCATTGCTGCCTTGCCTCAATTCGTCGCAATAAACCTCCGGGACGGATCGCGGAATGGCTCAAAATCCATCTAAATCCCAAGCATCAAGCGCAGAGGCAGCAAAAGCCGGTGGCTTGAATACGAGCGGCAAGCTGACCGGCGGGCAAGGCGCTGGAAGCACCGAGGCCGCCGCGGGCAACAAGGCTGCTGGCACCGCGCCGTCCGCACCGCCGCCGCATGCAACAGCACCCGGCGCGAGCGCATCGGCCGCCGCGAAGCAGGACGCCGCTGCCAAACAAGACGCGACTGCCAAGCAGAGCCAAACCAGCCCGGACAAAAGCGCGCAGACACGCGGCGGCTCGAGGTCCGCCGAAGCGTCCGATGCGGGCGGTGAGGCACAGGAGCGCAAGGGCGCGCAGACGATATCCATGCCTTCGCGCCGCCCGCGGCGCGACCAGAATTCTCAGCGTGGCGCAGAGCAGCGCGAGACCGGGGACGACTCGGCGTCCTCAGACCGCAGCGCGCAGGATACCCGCCAGCAGACGCCGGCCCGCCGTTCGGCTTCTTCGGCGTCGCGCGCACCGGTCCCTGCGAACGACGATATGCCCTCCATCGGCGGGCTGGTCTACGCGTTGCAACAAAAGCCGTCGCGCTCGCCCTTCCTCGTGGCCGGGATCGTGTCGGTCGTCTGGTTGATACTCGGCGTCGCAGTCGGCGCATCGCTGCTTTCCAAGCACGGCGGCGACATCAACGGCATCGTGGATTTCCTCGCCAACCCGGCGATGCTCGGGGTCACGGCGGGCACCATCATTCCAATCGCCATGTTCTGGTTCCTCGCCTTCCTGATCTGGCGCGCCCAGGAGTTGAGGTTGATGTCCTCGGCGATGACGGAAGTCGCCGTGCGCCTGGCCGAGCCGGACAAGATGGCGGAGCAGTCCGTCGCCTCGCTCGGGCAGACCGTGCGCCGCCAGGTCGCCGCCATGAACGACGCGATTTCGCGCGCGCTCGGCCGGGCCGGTGAACTTGAAGCGCTGGTGCATAACGAGGTGACGGCGCTCGAGCGGTCATACAGCGAAAACGAGCACCGCATCCGCAGCCTCATCAACGAGCTTGCAAGCGAGCGCGAGGCGTTGGCCAACAACTCAAGCCGCGTCTCAGAGGCCCTGCGGGGGATCGGTGGCGACGTCCGCCGCGAGATTGCCGCGGCCAGCGACGAGGCCACTCAATCGCTGAACGAGGCAACCACCAACCTGACGGAGACCTTCGCGAACCGGAGCCAGAAAATCACCGCGGCGGTGACCGAGGCTGGCGATGCGGTTGACGCGAAGCTGGTCGAGCGCGGCGCGCAGGTGAACGAGCAACTCGCCAAGCACAGCGCCAAGACGGTCGACAACATTCATCAGCAGAGCCTGCAGGTCACGACAGCGATCCAGCAGGCGTCGGATCGCGCCTCGGCGGCGATCTCGGCCAAGAGTAACAGTCTGGTGCATTCAGTCATGAGCATGAGTGAACGTGTCGCCCAGGAGATCCCGGCGCTTCTCGACCGTCTCGGCGGCGAGCAGCAGCGTTTGAACAGCATCATCTCCGACGCCACGACGAACCTCTCGGCGCTGGAAACCGCCCTGTCGGAAAAGACCACCGCTCTGGACAGCAGCCTCAACGACAAGACCAAGGTGCTGCAAGGGGTGCTGTCGGAGCATTCCCAGGCGATCGACAGTTCGCTTTCGGAGCGCACCCGTGCGCTTGAGACGCTGTTGGGGCAACGCGCCAAGGAGTTTCACATCACCATCGGCAAGGGCACGCAGCATATCGAGCAGTCGATTGTCGCGCGCGCCCAGGCGCTGGAAGATGCGCTCAGCCGGCAGTCCGGCACGATCCGCGATACGCTCGACCAGCACGCGGAAAACATGGACAAGCAGCTTACCCGCCAGGCCACGCAGATACAGCGCTCCGTGTCCCAGAGCTCGGAAAGTATCGAGCGCGCCGTCGGCGAACTGGCGGACCGCACCGGTGCCAGTTCTGAGGCGCTGGAAGCCCAGGCCGAGACGCTGCGCCAGATGTCGAGCGGCTTGTTGAACCAGATCCAGAGCCTGACCAAGCGCTTCGAGGAGCAGGGTTCAACGATCATGAAGTCCGCCAAGGCGCTGGAGGTGTCCAACACGCGCGTCGACAGCGTGATGGAGCAGCGTCAGGCGCAACTGGCCAAACTCATCGAGACGATTGGCAGCCGCGCCTCCGAACTCGACAAGATGATGCACAACTACTCCAGCATGCTGGAGGAATCGATGTCGCGGGCGGAAAACCGGGCGCGCGGCGTGACGGAGATGCTCGCGCACGACTCGGCGGAAAAGAGCCAGTCGGCGGTGCGCGAGATCGAGAAGCTGCGCTCGGAGACGCAGGCGCACACCTTCGAAGCGATCGAAGAGCTGAAATCCCGCTTCGCGTCCCTGTCCGACCAGATCGGCGACCAGCTCAACAACCTGACATCGCGGTTCTCGGAGACATCCGAGTCCGTCAAGGACAGCACCCGCCGCGCGTCCATGGACCTGGAGACGACCAACACCGAACTGCGCCGCCAGGCCAAGGCGATCCCCGAGACCACCCGCGAGAGCGCCACGGCCATGCGCAAGGCGTTGCAGGACCAGCTTGCGGCGCTGGATTCGCTGTCCGATATCGCCAACCGCCATCGCTATTCCGGAACGGTATCGCGCGGCGAACAGCCGCCGGCGCGCTCTGGCGCCGCGAAACACGATGCGCCTCGCCAGCAAGCGGCGGACTATGCCAATGCGCCACAGGCCCCGGCACGCCGCCAACTGCCGCCCCGAGAGGATCAGGAACGCTCCACCCAGCGTTCCGCGCCCCAGCGCGGCACGCCGCAGCGCGCGCCAAAGCGTCCGCCGTGGGAAGATGAGGCCGCGCCGGGCACAACACGGCACGGCCGCCCGGCCGCTGGCAGCACGGATGATGACTTTACTGCTTTGACGGCTGGCCTGATCGATCGCCTCGACAGCAATGCGCGCCAGGGCGAGGACGACAAGCCCTTCGCAGCCAGCGATGCGCCCGCGCAGCGAGAGAGCCGCGAGAATGGCCCGAACCGGCAGCCGGGCGGGTCCAGCCGCGATCAGGAAATGCCTGAGAGGCCCGCGGGCGACTGGTCACTGGGTGACTTGCTTGCCAGGGCGTCAGAGGCCGATGACACGCTTGAACTCGGCGCGGAAGACTTTGGCGGGGATGATCCGATGTTCGGCGGCGATGACCAGTCATACGGACGCCCGCCGGAAATGCCCCCGGAACCGGAGCGGCGCGCGCCACAACCCGCGCAGGACCAAGGCGCAGGCGCAGATTTCAACATGAAGGATATTGCCGACGCGGTTGATCAAGACACGGTCGTCGAGGTCTGGCGTCGCTACAACCGTGGCGATCGCAGCGTGATCAGCCGCGAGGTCTACAACCGGCAGGGCCAGTCGACCTTTGACCAGGTGCAGCGCCGCTATCGCGGTGATGCCGCTTTCCGGCATATTGCCGATCGCTACATGGCGGATTTCGAAAAGGTGCTGAAGGACGCCAGCAAGGCCGGCCAGGATAGCAACGTGCTGCAGAACTACCTGGTGTCCGAGACCGGCAAGATCTACTTGATGCTCGCGCATGCAAGCGGCCGTCTGGACTGACCGCGGGCTGGTCAAACAGCTTGGCGTGTGGCGCGCCAAGCCGGAGGTCGGCCTCTGGGGCCGCTGGATCGTCTCGTGTCTGCTTGCGACAGTCGTTGGGCTGTGCAAGCGTCTCATTGCCCGGATCCGGATGGTGAGCGAGCATCAGCGCAGCGGCGGCGCCGTCATAAGCCCGCCATCGCGCCAAAGCCGGTTGACGCCGCGCTCCAGTCCAGTCTCGCTGGCTGTCCCGAGATTGCGGGCATAGATCTCACCGTAATTGCCAACGGCAGTCACCACATTGCGCGCCCACCCGGCGCTGAGGCCGAACCGGTCGACGCTTCCTTCCTGCAAATCGACGAAACGCTGAACGAGCATGCTGCTATCCGCGCCTGCATCCGTCACCGTTACTGATGTCAGGCCCAGCGCCTCGGCATTGATCAGCGCAAACAGCGTCCACCTAACGATCGCCGCCCAGTCGTCGTCGCCCGCCCGCACGGCCGGCCCGCGCGGCTCCACGGCGATTTCGTCGCTGAGCTGGATATGCGCATCCGCGTCGCTCAGCGCCGTTGAATGCGCTGCCAGCGTGCGCATTGTGCCGCCATACGCATCGCAGCGTCCGGCATCATAAGCCTGAACAGCCGCATCCGCCGTGTCGAAGCCAACGACCGTGTGGGGCATGTTGCGGCGATGGAAATAGTCGGCGACGACAAGGCTCGCGGTGCCCTTGTCGTGCACGCATACCTCCGCGCCGGACAACTCCAGCGCGCTGGTCACGCCCAGCCGGCGCGGAACCATGAAGCCATAAGCGTCATGGAAGAGCGCGCCGACAACGCGCACGCCGGTGCTGGCCTCGTCGCGGAATGTCCAGGATTCACGCGCCAAAACGTCAACCTGCCCGCTGCGCAGCGCTGCTGCGCCCTTTGCCGCGGAGACAGCCGTGAACGCGACCTTGGCCGCATCGCCAAACACCGCCGCTGCGACGGCGCGGCAGAAATCCGCGTCCATCCCGCGCCAGGTGCCCGCGCCGTCGGAGATCGCAAAGCCCGGCGCTTGCGGCGTGACGCCGCAGCGGACTTCGCCGGCCTCGCGTATCTCGCTCAGGGTGCCGGCCTGCGCCGCGCCCGCGCCGAGCACCAGTATCAGCAGCCAGATCAGACGCGCCATCACCGTGCTATTCTTTACCGCGTAATGAAGGAGAGAGGGTGGGCACCCAACACCGACACCCTTAGCGGCTTGGCCCGGCCCCGCGCAACACCGAAAGCCATACGCCCGACTGGCTTGGCCCAGCGAGGTGCGCGGCGCTTGACCCTCACGCGACGCGCAGGCACACCAAGCGAGACGACACGAGGAGACGACATGGCCAAGGATCGAGAAAACAATGACGCCCACGCGCCGCACCAAGCATCGCATAGCGCCGCGACGCGGTTGGTGCATACGGGCCGCGACGCATCCGAACAGTTCGGCTTCGTCAATCCGCCGATCGTGCGCGGGTCGACCGTGTTGTTCCCCGACGTGGCGTCGCTCACCTCCGGCGATGCGCGTTACACCTATGGCCGGCATGGCTCGCCCACGGTGCGCCTGCTGGAAGAAGCCATCGTGGAACTGGAGGGTGGCGCGCTAACCCGGATGGCGCCCTCCGGTCTCGCGGCGATTTCCGCGGCGCTGCTCGCCTTCGTCGAGGCCGGCGACCATATCCTCGTGACCGATAGCGTTTATCGCCCCACCCGGCGCTTTTGCGACCGCGTGTTGAGTAGGCTCGGCGTTGACACGGAATACTATGATCCGCTGATCGGCGAGGACATCAAGGGGCTGATGCGCGACAACACGCGGCTTGTCTTCACCGAAAGTCCCGGCTCGCACAGCTTCGAGATGCAAGACATCCCCGCGATCGCCACCGAAGCGCACGCGCGCGGCGCATGGGTGCTGACCGACAACACCTGGGCGACGCCGCTTTATTACAAACCCTTCGATCACGGCGTTGACGTCTCGATCCAGGCGGCTACGAAATATATTGTCGGCCATTCCGACGCCATGCTCGGCGCGATGACGGCGAACGACGGCGCGGCCAACCGGATCGAGGCGATCCACACCGATCTGGGGGTATGCCCCGGCCCGGAGGATTGTTCGCTGGCGCTGCGCGGCTTGCGCACGATGGATGTGCGCCTGGAGCGGCATCAGGCTTCCGGGCTGCAGATTGCGCGCTGGCTGGCCGCGCGGCCGGAGGTGGCGCGCGTGCTGCATCCCGCGCTGCCTGATGATCCCGGCCATGCGATCTGGAAGCGCGACTATACGGGCGCTTCGGGGCTGTTTTCGGTGGTCCTGCACCCGGCCTCGCGCGAGGCCGTGGCCGCCATGCTGGACAGCCTCAAGCTGTTCGGGCTGGGCTTTTCCTGGGGCGGCTTCGAGAGCCTTGTCGTGCCGAGCGACCCGACGCCCCACCGGACTGCCACCACCTGGAACGCCGAAGGCCCGGCTCTGCGCTTTCATATCGGGCTGGAGCATGTCGATGACCTCAAGGCCGATCTCGCCGCGGGTTTCGAGTGTCTGAACGCGCATCGCGGTTAAGACAATCGCACCGGCTTTCGGCTACTCCTGGTGCGGCTTGAACGCGCAAAGGAGCCGGAACAATCATGCGATTTTTTGATCCTGCCAACAGGAGCCGCACGCCGCGCCACGCGCGCATCTGGGCGGCCTGGGAAATTCTTTACACGGTCGTCGACTTCGCCGCGGCGTTCCTGTTCATCGTCGGCTCGGTGTTTTTCTTTTACGCCAGCCTGACCTATTGGGGCACATGGATGTTCCTTGTCGGCTCGGTCTGTTTCGCTTTGAAACCGACTATCCGGCTGGTAAGGGAGTTGCAGTACCTGGCGATCGGGGATGTCGAGGAGGTCGCTGCGCAGCTGCCTGAACCACGTGCCGGGCAGGAGCGGGCGCAGCAAGGTGGAGGATCATGATCGAGCTTGCCATCGCGGCGGTCGTCTTCGTCGGGTTTCATCTCGTCCCGTCCTCGCCGGTGCGCGGCTGGGCGGTCGCGCGCGTCGGCGAGCCGGCTTATCTCGCTGTATTTTCGGTGATTTCGCTGGCCTCGATCATCTGGCTGGTCATCGCGTTTTATGATGCGCCGCGCGGCGCGCCGCTGTGGTATGCGGGGCCGGCCTGGGTGTGGGTACAGGCGATCGTGATGCTGTTCGCGCTGGCGCTCGTCACGGGCGGGCTGGGCGTGCCGAACCCGTCCTCCATCGGGCAGGGCGGGGCTGTGGAGCGCGCCGATATCTCCAAGGGCATTTTCGCGGTCACGCGCCACCCGGTGATGTGGGGCGCCGGGATATGGGGCCTCGTCCATCTCGTGGCTCAGCCCGATCTGCGGGGCGCCCTGTTTTTCGGCGCCATCATCGTGGTCGCGCTTTATGGCTCGTGGCGGCAGGAGCGGCGCAAGGCCCGGCAGTGGGGCGAAACGTGGCAACGCTGGAAAGCGAAGACCTCTTTCGTCCCGTTCGCGGCGATCCTGGCGGGGCGCAATCGACTGAACCTGCGCGCGATCGGGTATCACCTGCTGGTGGCCGCGGTGCTGCTCTGGCTTGGGTTGCTGCACGGCCATAGCTGGCTGTTCGGCGTCAACGTTTTGCCGTATCTTGGGGTCTGAGCGTATCGCGCATAAAACATCCCGTCGCCGCCTGCGCGCGTCTGCGATATTGACCCGACACCCGGCCGTGATACATCTCCAGCATGAACGATATCACCACGACCAAGCCCGCCAAGGCCAAGCGCAAGGACGCCAAGGCGTCGAAGACCAGCGAGCCGGCGACGCCGCCGGGCGCGACGCCGCTTGAGCGCATCCGCAACTTCTCCATCATCGCGCATATCGACCATGGCAAGTCCACGCTCGCCGACCGGCTGATTCAACTTTGCGGCGGCCTCACCGAGCGCGAGATGCGCGAGCAGGTGCTCGACTCCATGGATATCGAGCGCGAGCGCGGCATCACCATCAAGGCGCAGACCGTGCGGCTGGAATACACCGCGCCGGACGGCCAGACCTATCAGCTCAACCTGATGGATACGCCGGGCCATGTCGATTTCGCCTACGAGGTGTCCCGCTCGCTGAAGGCGTGCGAGGGCGCGCTGCTGGTGGTCGATGCCAGCCAGGGCGTGGAGGCGCAGACGCTCGCCAACGTCTACCAGGCGCTCGACCACGACCACGAGATCATCCCCGTGCTGAACAAGATCGACCTGCCGGCCGCCGAGCCGGAGCGTGTGCGCGCGCAGATCGAGGACGTGATCGGGCTGGATGCGGCGGACGCGCTGGAAATTTCCGCGAAAAGCGGGCTGGGCGTGTCGGACGTTCTGGAGGCGATCATCGAGCGCTTGCCGCCGCCACAGGGCGACGGCGATGCCCCGCTCAAGGCGCTGCTGGTCGATAGCTGGTATGACGCCTATCTGGGCGTGGTCGTGCTGGTGCGCCTGTTCGACGGGCGCATCAAGAAGGGCCAGCGCATCAGGCTGATGTCCACGGGCGCGGCCTATACCGTCGATCG